>JAIRSN010000022.1 GCA_031255425.1 Dysgonamonadaceae bacterium | reverse complement strand
ATCAGAGCGGTCCGCCAAGAAGCCAAGCCTTGATCTTTTTTGGTTCTTTTTTGGCGCCGCAGGCGCTTTTATAATTTTAAAGGAGTACGGTGTATTTGCTTGGCTACGTATAGGGACACAGCCTCCCAAAAATACAAAAGCGGCTGCGCCGCCAAAAAAGAACAATCAGGCGAGCCGGAGGCGGCGCCTGAAAGAAAAGAATGAGGTAATGAGGTAAGTTGTAATATTATATCTGCTTGGCTACTGAGGTTGTTTTGTTGATAAAATTAGGTGGAAATGAGGTTTTGCCGGCGCCGCAGCTCCGCACAAACGCCCCCGGAAAATTTTCATGCCGTCGCGCATTCGCGCAAATGTCCCGGAGAAGTTTTTACGTCGTCGCGCGTTCGCGCAAACGTCCCGGAGAACTTTTTTCGTCGTCGCGCGTTCGCGCAAACGTCCCGGAGAAATTTTTTCGTCGTCGCGCGTTCGCGACCAACAAAAATTAACGTTTTTGCGAAATCGCGCATCCGCGACAATGATTTTAAAACATTTTTTAAACGTCGCGCATTCGCGACCAACAGAAATAAACATTTTTACGAAATCGCGGGCGGCGGACACGCAGGATGCAGGGGCAATGCACACTCTGCGACCCGGAGGGTCGAATATGAGTAACCCCGGGCGAAAGCCCGGGGTAGAGGAACCCCACCACCCCCACACGACCCTGAAGGGGTCGAATAATCCAGCCCAGGGCATTCGCCCTGGGGCGTGTGAGGCGTGTGAGGCGCGGTGGGTGTGGGCAGCATCATCCTATACCTATATATATATAAGGTGTAATGAAATAGTAAAAGCGGTTCCGCCTCCGCCGCCTAAATAAAAATGACTATCTTTACGGCAAATTACAAAAAAACAGAATTACAGCAACTTCCAATGGATAATTATAATATACGGTCGACGAACGTAAACGAAAAAGAAAGAGAATTTGAAAACGCCTTGCGTCCCCTGTCGTTCAAGAGTTTCAGCGGACAGGAAAAGATAGTCGAAAACTTGAAAATCTTTGTGCAAGCCGCCCGGCAACGCACCGAAGCGCTCGACCACGTCCTGCTTCACGGACCCCCCGGGCTGGGAAAGACAACCCTCTCCAATATTATCGCCAACGAACTAAACGCCGGATTCAAGATGACATCCGGTCCCGTCCTGGATAAACCCGGCGACCTGGCAGGCGTCCTCACGTCATTAGAAAGAAACGACGTCCTGTTTATAGACGAAATTCACCGCCTGAGCCCGATCGTAGAAGAATACCTTTACTCCGCGATGGAAGACTACCGCATCGACATCATGATAGACAAAGGACCGAGCGCCCGTTCCATCCAGATTCAGATAGAGCCGTTTACGCTGGTCGGGGCAACCACGCGGAGCGGACTGTTGACATCGCCGTTGCGGGCGCGGTTCGGAATCAACCTCCACCTGGAATACTACGATATAGACACCTTGACGGCAATCGTGAAACGTTCGGCAGCCATCCTGGATGTCCCGTGCGACGATGCCGCCGCGGTCGAGATTGCCTCCCGGAGCCGGGGAACGCCCCGGATCTGCAACGCCCTCCTGAGGCGCGTCCGGGATTTTGCCCAGGTAAAAGGAAACGGCACAATCGAGAAAGCCATCGCCTGCTTTGCGCTGGAAGCCTTGAACATCGACAAATACGGGCTGGACGAAATTGATAACAAAATCCTGCTGACCGTGATGGACAAGTTCAACGGCGGTCCGGTCGGGTTGACCACCATCGCCACCGCCCTCGGCGAAGACCCGGGTACCATCGAGGAGGTCTACGAACCCTTCCTTATTAAAGAAGGATTCCTGAAGCGGACGCCCAGGGGACGGGAAGTGACCCCGCTGGCATACGCCCACCTGGGACGGTCGAAAGCAGTTCAACAAGGAAACCTTTTCTGAATGGAAACAAAAGGATTAGCAAAAGACAGCATCCTCTATGGGGGAAGCACCATCCTGGTCCGGTCGATTAGCTGGCTGCTCACCACGCTCTTCACCTACACCCTGACGCGGGAAGAATTTGGGATGATGACCAATATCTACGCCTACACCGCGCTGATTATTATCATCCTGACCTTCGGAATGGAAACCGGCTTTTTCCGCTTTGTCAATCAAACCGAAAAATACAATCCGGCAAACGTCTACACCACCGTCCTGGTCGCCGTCGGCACCCTCGTCGGGCTGTTCCTCTCGGCGTCCCTCTGTTTCCTCCAACCCCTGCGCTCCTGCCTCTGGGCATCCACCAGCGCCCCCGACGCCTACATCCGGCTGATGCTGATTGTCCTCAGCCTGGATGCCTTCAGCGCCATCCCTTTCGCGTACCTGCGGTACAGGAAGAAAGCTAAGAAATTCGGTGCGCTCAAGATCCTGTACATTGTGCTTTTCGTCGTGTTCTGTGTCTTTTTCCTTGTCGTATGTCCCCGGATCAACCGGCATTCCCCCTTCCTGATCTCCTGGTTTTACACCGAAAACTTCAACCTGGGCTATGTATTTGTTGCAAACCTGATGGCGACCGGGATCCAGACGGCATTCCTCCTTCCCGAACTCATCACCGGATTCAAACACCGGTTCGACGGCGCGCTGGTGAAGAAGATGTTCCGGTATTGCTTCCCGCTGGTCATCATGGGCATAGCCGGGATGAGCAATCAGGTGATGGATAAGATATTATTCCTGGAAGTCTATCCCTCCGACCGGCACACGGCGCTCGGCGAACTCGGCACGTACAGCGCCTGCTTCAAAATAGCCATGATTATGATGATGTTTACCCAGGCGTTCCGGTACGCTTACGAGCCTTTTGTCTTCGAAAAAAGCCGCGAGAAGAACGCCCGCCAGGCATACGCCGATGTGATGAAATACTGCATCCTTTTCGGGCTGCTGGTGTTCTTAGGCGTTGTGTTTTACATTGATATACTCAAATACTTTATCCGTCCCGCGTATTTCGGCGGCCTGGGCATCGTTCCGGTTGTCCTGTTCGGCGAATTATTCCTGGCGATCTATTTCAATTTGTCTTTCTGGTATAAGTTGATGGATAAAACGTATTGGGGAACCATCTTTTCGGTCATCGCCTGCGTCGTGATTGCCGCCGTCAACCTGCTGTTTATCCCGGAATACGGCTATTGGGCATGTGCCTGGGCGTCTTTTTCGGGCAATGCCCTGATCATGGTGCTGGCGTATATGATCGAACGGAAAAAATACACCATCCCCTACGACTTCAAGACCATCGGGCTCTATACCGGGCTTGCACTGGCGCTGTATGCCGTTTCCAGCCTGGCGCCCATCCGCAGCGAATGGCTGCGGATGGCTTTCAACACCTTGCTGCTCGCCATCTACCTGGTTGTATTGGTGAAAAGAGACCTGCCGCTGAAGGAAATCCCCTATCTCAACCGTATTTGGAAAAACACGGGAAGGTAGCCGTTGTCCGGAATCAATAAATCTTTTAACTTTGCACTCCCGATTAAAATCTTTTAAGAATGAAATTTACAAAAATGCACGGAGCAGGAAACGATTATGTCTACATCGACTGCTTCAAAGAAAAAGTAGACCACCCGGAAGCGCTGGCGAAGAAAGTCAGCGACCGACACAAAGGCATTGGATCGGACGGACTGGTGCTGATTATGCCTTCCCTCACCTGCGACTTCCGGATGCGGATGTTCAACGCCGACGGCTCGGAAGCCCAGATGTGCGGCAATGCGTCCCGTTGCATCGGCAAGTACGTCTACGATGCCGGATACGTCCGGAAGCGAACCATCACGCTGGAAACCAAAGGCGGAGTGAAAACCCTGGAACTGTTTCCCGAAAACGGCAGGGTAAAGAAGGTCAAAGTGGATATGGGCGAGCCGGTCTTGCTTGCCGGAAAGGTCCCCGTGAAGTGGAACGAACCGGAACTGATCAACCGCATCCTTTCGTTTGAACCGGAGGAATACGCCGTCACAGCCGTTTCGATGGGCAATCCGCACGCCGTTATTTTCATGCAGGACATCGACCGCCTGGATATTGAACGCATCGGCGGGAAGATAGAAAACCATCCAATGTTTCCCGAAAGAACCAACGTCGAATTTGTCGAAATACACACGCCCACCCACGCCCGGATGAGGGTTTGGGAAAGAGGCAGCGGAGAAACGCAGGCGTGTGGGACAGGGGCTTGTGCCGTCCAGGTGGCAGGCGTGTTGACCGGGAAACTGGAGCGGAAAGTGACCCTCTCCCTGCCCGGCGGCGACCTCGAACTGGAGTGGAACGAAAACAACCGCGTCTACCTGACGGGCGACGCAGTGAAAGTATTTGAAGGAAATTACGAACAAGCATAAATCATCATGATAAAAATTAATGAACATTACACCGAAATCGGTCACAATTATTTATTTGCAGAAGTAGCGAAAAGGGTAGGGGAGTACAAGGCAAAACACCCGGAGAAAACCGTTATCAGCTTGGGAATCGGCGATGTGACGCAGGCGATAGTCCCGGCGGTGATCGAAGCCATCCACCGGGCGACCGACGAGATGGCGCATCCCGAAACCCTGCGCGGGTACGCTCCCTACGAGGGATACGATTTCCTTGTCAACGCCATCCGGAAGCACGACTATTCCGACCGGGGCATTGCGATTGACGCCGACGAGATTTTCGTCAGCGACGGCGCCAAGAGCGACACCGGGAACATCGGCGACATTCTGGACGCCGGCAACCGGATCGCCATCACCGACCCTGCCTACCCGGTGTATGTGGATACCAACAAGATGGCAGGAAGGAAAATCGAACTGGTGCCCTGCACGCCGGAGAATCAGTACGTGCCGGCTTTCCCGGCAACGGTGGCGGATGTGATTTACCTGTGCTATCCGAACAATCCCACCGGGACGGTCCTCACAAAAGGACAGTTAAAG
>JAIRSN010000235.1 GCA_031255425.1 Dysgonamonadaceae bacterium | reverse complement strand
GCATACAGGTCCTCGCCCGGATTGCCCGCCGGAAAGTAAACCGGTGCCGGCAAGGAGCGTTCATACAAGGTGCGGGAAAGAGACTTCTCGTTGGAGACAATCAGGATTTCCACCGGTTGGTTTTCGAAAAGGAGCAGGAACGATTGGATGATCCGGATGAAATCCGCATCGGAAAAGAAAAAATCCCCGTCCATCCACCGCTTGTAATCGCCCCGCCGGACATGCACGCCCAAGCGGACAGTGTGTTCCGCCGGACGGGGCAGCGCCCTGTCCATCTTTTCCCGGAGCGAAGGTTGGAAAGCAAACAGCTCCCCCAGTTCCTTCCGGTGCCGCAGGAAAGCCTCGTAGTCGCGCAAATACCATCCCTTGACCAATACAAACCGCTTGCCGGACAGTTTCTTCCGGTTCGCCTCGTTGACATCCGCCTCCGACAGGAAAGAGACCTGGGGAATCAGGTGCATTTTGGCCCCGTATTTGGCAAACAAATAAGTAAACCAGTTGTAATGCTTCGCTCGATTGATGGAAAAGAAAGGGTATTTATAGCAGAACCGCAAGGCAATCACCGGTAGCCCGCGTTCTTTCCCCCAAGCGTACAGGTGCCCGAATTGGAGGATATTGTTGCACATCTGTCCGAAACCTGTCACAAAAATCATGAGGCAAAAGTACGACAAAAAGTTTATAAATAGTATCTTTGCCAAAAAAATCAGATGGATATAATCATTCACCCGGAATACGCCTCGCTGGATCATTTCATCCGGAAAATCCCCGCCTGCTTCGCACAAACAGGCACCTCGATCTACAAAGGACGGAACGAACTCAGGGTCTTCGACGCCGGCGGAGAGAAATTAGCCGTAAAGTCGTTCAAAATCCCCCATATAATCAACCGGGTAGCGTATTCGTTTTTCCGGAAATCCAAAGCGAAACGCTCGTACGAAAATGCGCTGGAGATTATCCGGCGCGGATTCAACACGCCGCAACCGGTAGCCTGCATCGAGGAATTTAAGCACGGGCTTCTGCACCGCAGTTATTATGTCTGCAAATTTTGCGATTACGAACGTTCCTTCCGGGAATTTACCTATTATAAGGTATCTTTTGAGGGCAAGGAAGATATTCTGACCGCTTTTGCCGGCTTCACCGCCCGGCTGCAAAACGCGGGCATCTACCACAAGGACTATTCGCCCGGCAATATCCTGTTTACAAAGAACGCGGGCGGGATTGACTTCTGCCTGGTCGACATCAACCGGGTAAAGTTCGGATACGTAGGCGAAAAGGCAGGGTACAAGAACTTCGAACGGATCTGGGGAGGCGACGAGATGTTTGCCGTCATTGCCGAAAGATACGCCTCCGACCGGGGGTTCGATGTCGGCAAGAGCGTCGCTACCTTATTGCATTACAACCACAAAGTGATGGTTCCGCCGAAAAAGAAATGAAAACAGTTGTGGATGGCAGGTCCCGTAATTTGAAGTATAAATCATGACAAAAAAGAAATGGTACGTGGTCTGGAGAGGGAATCAGCCGGGTGTTTACGCGACCTGGCAGGAGTGCAAAAACCAGACGGAGGGCTTTGAGAATGCCTTGTACAAAGCGTTTGAGTCTGCCGAAGAAGCGGCTGAGGCTTATCCGTCCGACCCGTGGCGCTATATCGGACAAAACAAGGCGGCACGGCAACCGGCGGTCCGGACACTCGCGTCCGGCATCATCCGCCCCAGCCTGTCGGTCGACGCCGCCTGTTCGGGCAACCCCGGCCGGATGGAATACCGGGGTGTATATACCGGTACCGGCGAGGAAGTCTTTCATCAGGGTCCTTTCCAACAGGGAACCAACAACGTCGGCGAGTTTCTGGCGCTTGTTCACGGCCTGGCGCTGCTGAAACAGCAACATTCGCCCCTGCCGGTTTACTCGGACAGCGTCAACGCCATCCTCTGGGTGCGCAACCGGAAATGCAAAACCCGGTTGCAAGCCTGTGCCGCCAACGAAGTCCTCTTCGACTTGATCCGGAGGGCGGAAAACTGGTTGATAAACAATACGTACACGACGCCCATCCTGAAATGGGAAACGAATAAATGGGGCGAAATTCCCGCCGATTTCGGAAGAAAATAAATACACGTTAAGAAATGGAAAAAATAAAGTATGCACTGCTTCAATCCGCTTGGGTTTTACTGTCGAAAATCCCTTTGCCGGTCTTGTATTGCCTGTCGGATTTATTGTTTTACCCGCTCTACTATATAATAAGGTACCGGCGGCGAATCACACGGAAGAACCTGCTCGAATCGTTCCCCGAAAAAAGCCGGAAAGAAATTACGGGGATAGAGAAACGCTTCTATCATTTTTTTACGGATTATTTCTTTGAGACCTGCAAGATGGCGACTTTCTCGACGGAGGAAATCAAACGGCGGATGCAATTCGATAATGTAGCGGAAATCGAAGGGCTGCTCCAAGCGAAAACGTCTATTTCCCTTTACCTGGGGCACTATTGCAACTGGGAATGGGTCAGTTCGCTTCCGGTCAATTACGATGTGCCGGCGTTGTCGGGGCAGGTTTACCACAAGTTGCACAATGCGTATGCCGATAAGCTGTTCCTGCGCAACCGGAGCCGGTTCGGTGCGATAAATATCGAGATGCGGGATACGTTGCGGTGGATTCATTCGAACAGAAAGGAGGAAAAAACGCTGATCACCGGTTACATTGCCGACCAGGCGCCCAAGTCCAACAGTATTCATCACTGGATCCGGTTCCTCAATCATACGACGCCGGCGCTGACGGGCGCGGAGAAAATCACGAAACGGTACGATTTCAAAGCCTATTACCTGCATATCCGCCGGGTGAAGCGGGGCTACTATCGTGCCGGGTTTGTCCTGTTGCACGACAACCCCCAAACCTTGCCGGACTTTGAGCTGACGGATTTGTATTTCAAACAGTTGGAGAAAACGATCCGCGACTGCCCGGAATACTACTTGTGGAGTCATAACCGCTTCAAGTATCAACGGCCGGAGTCTTCGCCCGCGTGAAGATTCTATTTTTTAGCTTATCTTTGTATCTGTATTAAAAGAATCAGTATGAAAACAACCGTCAAACGTTTGCCTTACGGGAACTCGAACTTCGGGAAAATTATCGAAGAAAATTATGCCTATGTGGACAAAACGCGCTTTATTGAGTCCCTGGAGAACGAACCCAACAAGAACCAGTTCTTTATCCGTCCGCGCAAGTTCGGGAAAAGCCTGTTCTATTCGACGCTGTACCATTATTATGATCTGAACCGGGCAAGCGATTTTGAGAAACTTTTCGGCGGCCTTTATATCGGGCAGCATCCCACGCCCAAGCGCAACGGTTACGCGATGATGCAGTTCAATTTTTCGGGATTGGACACGACAAGCAAGGAACGGTTTACGGTTTCACTGTCCACCGGCATAAAGGAATCGGTGCGCGCATTTATTGATTCGTACCGG
>JAIRSN010000226.1 GCA_031255425.1 Dysgonamonadaceae bacterium | reverse complement strand
TTACCCCACAATCGTGAAAATTTGCCTGGGGCGTTTGTGGGTTTATCCCGAAAGGAAAAAAAATGACAGTTCCATGATATTATCTAAACCTTCATTCTTCCGATACTCCCACACGCCCCAGGGCGAATGCCCTGGGCTGGGTTATTCGACCCTTTCAGGGTCGGGTGGGGGTGGTGGGGTTCCTCTACCCCGGGTTGTGCTGCTGCCCTCCGGACTGCACCGCCGCCCCCCGGCCCAGGCTTCGTGGCGGAAACACCCGCAGCCAAGCCGATACGCCGTGCCTCCCAAAAATATAAAAGACACTGCGTGTCCGCAGTCATTTGCCCTGCTATTGGAAAACTAAATATTAGTACACGTCAGAATTTCCGGTTGGTTGACAAAATAAATAAAATCTTCGCAAGCCGGATGTCCCGGAACAGGAATGAAATAATCCATATTACTGTTGCGCGTGTTTTTCCAGAACAGCATATAACTGATCGGGTATTTTGTCACAATCGGATACACATAATCCGAAAAGAAATTGAAGACTTTTATGCCCTCCAGCCCGGTTTCCGTCAGGGAAGGGATTTTCTGGTTGCGTTTGGAGAAAGCAGTTATCACGGCAAGGTTCCGTTCCAGATCCTGTTTGAAGACCTTCCCGTCCGGATCGGTATCCAGCGAAAAGTAAACCTCGCTGCCCACAATATCAACATAATCATTGCCGGGATAACAAGCGGCAAGTTCGTCCGGATTTTTCACATTAGAAACCGAATAGGTGTAAATCAGGTTGTTTACTTTCCGGACGTTCCGCAGGTAATCGACCGTCATGCGCCAGAGCTGCTTGTATTGCCCGGAGGTATTTTGTTGCCTGTTCCACCAGTATTTGGAATCGTTTGCGCTGGGAAAAGGACGGAAGATCACCGGGATTAAGTTCCCCTTATCATCCTTCAGGCTAAGGAAGAAATCCGCCAGTTGATCCAACTGCGACAGGTAGGCTTCATGAGCCGGCTTCCCCGGAAGGACCGCTTCGATCAGCGAATCCGCCCGGTTCTTTCCGCCGGGCTTGATTTCCGGCCGCCCGGCTTTCCACGAAAGCGTCGAAATGCCGCCCAACCGGTGCACTTGCCGCACATTCTGCCGGATACATTCGGAACCGGTCCGGCAAGAGTCCGTTTCGAGGCATTCCAGGTCCCAGCCGAAGACCGCCGGGTAATCGCCGCAGACCGTTTTCATGTCCGAATCGTTTGCCAGCGCATCCTGGTGACCCAGCATCACACCTTTCTCCGCCAGGAGAAAGAGCGAAGAGTAAAGCCGGTGGGTGGATTCGGTCGCGTTTTTGTCGGCAACAGTCCGGTACGGACCGGTAGAGAGCGCTTGCTTGTCGCAGGACAGGCAGAGGAGCGCAAGAATGAATAATAATCCCTGTTTCATTGGTCTTTTTTAATTTCCTCAAAGGTATGGATAAGCCGTCGTTTTCCTTTATAGAATCGAAGCGTTTGACTATTCCGCTTGCGGTTGAATTTTCTAATTTGTCGCAAGCCCTCCGTGGATTTGTCGCAAATTATTTATTTATTTTTTTATACAAATATTATGGGCTATATTTACGTTGGAAAAATCAAATGATTACATGAAATAACCGGATAAAATGACTATCTATCCCCATTTTATTCTTTTTGTTAACATAATTCTTATCGACCTATGAGAATAAAACGATTCACTCTTTTCCTGTCCTGCATGCTGGTTACAATCGCAACGCCCGCGCAAACGGACAGGCTTTTTACGTCCGACGACAAACTGCCGAACAGTCATGTAAACAGCGTGTACCAGGATTCCAAAGGTTATATATGGATTTGTACGGAAAACGGATTGTGTGTGTTTAACGGAAATGATTTCAAAACCTATTACCACATTCCGGGCGATTCCACTTCGCTGGAAAACAACCATGTGATTCAGGTGCTGGAAGACAGCCACGGCAACTTCTGGGTGGGGACGACCCTCGGCTTGCAGCGCTACCACCGGGAAACGGACAGCTTTTCCAGCTTCAACCTCTCGTATGCTTATATTAAGGAGTTCCGGTTTGTCAAGTATATTTTTGAAGACCGGAAAGGCAACGTCTGGCTGTCGACCAGCGGGCCGGGCGTGGTGTGCCTGAAGGCGAAAACACTGAGCCCTACCTTTTATATGCGCACCAACAGCAATATTTGCAGCGACAATATCAACGCCATCTTTGAAGACCGGTTCGGAAATATCTGGATCGGCTCCCAGGACAACGGGCTGAGCCTGATGAATATCGACAACCATTCCATTATCAATTATGCGCACGAGCCCGGCAACGAACATTCGCTGTCCAGCAACCAAATCTCCGCGATTTACGAAACGCCGGACGGTACGCTCCTGATCGGTACGCTGGAAGGCGGCATCGATTCGTTCGATTATTATACCAAAACATTCAAACGGAAGTACATCCCTTCCGTGAACCTGGTTTTTACCATGATCAGCGACAGCAAAAACAACCTCTGGATCGGGACCGACGGGCAGGGCATCAAGCGCTACAACCCGGCGACGAAATCGCTGATTACCTACGAAACCAATTTGCTGAACCTGGATTTCTCCAAGCTGAAAGCCCACGATTTTCACGAAGACAAGCAGGGCAATATCTGGGTGGCGCTGTTCCAGAAGGGCGTGCTGATGATTCCGCCGCAGAAGAAATCGTTTCAGAACATCGGCTTCAATCCTTTTATCCCGGAGAAGAATATCGGGACGGAATGTGCCCTGAGCATTATCGAAGACCACCGCTCCCAACTGTGGATAGGCACCGACGGCGACGGGCTTTACCGCTTGAATGCCCGCCGGGAAATTGTCGACCATTACCGGAAAGACCGCTTGCCCGGGAATTGCGTCCTTACGGTGTTTGAGGATTCCAGGAAAAGAATCTGGGCGGGAACCTACCTGCAAGGACTCTACTTATACCATCCGGCAACGAACCGCTTCGAGAAGGTTCCGCTCAAGGTCAACGGGCAGGATGTGAAGGATATTAACTGCATCGCCGAAGACCGGAACGGAAACCTCTGGATCGGCACCAACGAAAAGGGATTGTGCATCTATCATCCCGAAACAAAGAAAAACAAGGCGTTCCTGCACGACCCGCTGAAGTCGGGGGAACAGTTGCTCAGCAACTACATCCACACCATTTGCTTCGGCAGCGACGGGCTGGTCTGGCTGGGAACCGGGGGCGCCGGCGTGAGCTGTTACGACCCGGAGAGGCAGTCGTTTACCGACTACACCCGGCAAAACGGCTGGCTGAACGGCAACGACATCTACGCCATTGTCGAGGATCATTACCAGAACATCTGGATCGGGACGAAAAACGGGCTGAACTGCATCGACAAGGCTTCCGGCTCCCGCACCTTCTACCAGGAAAAGGAAGGATTGCCCAACGCCGTGGTCTGCGCCGTCGAAATAGACCGCGACAACAACCTGTGGATCAGCACCTGCGAAGGGCTCTCGTTCTTCGATACCCACAAGGGCAAGTTCTTCAATTACCACACGCAGGACGGAATCATCAACGAGGAGTTCCGCCGGGGCGCCTCCTTCCAGTCCCGGTCGGGGGAAATCTTCTTCGGAGGCGTGAACGGGATCAGTTCCTTCCTGCCGTTCGTGCCGCAATCCGTTCATCCCCTGTTCAACCTGGTTTTTACGGATCTCTACCTCTTCAACGAACGGGTGCTTCCCGAAAATAAAAAGGATGCCATCCTGGGCAAAAGCATTGATACGGCGTCCGAAATCCGGCTGAATTACTCCGTGAAGAGCTTCTCCATCGGATTTGCCGGCATCGAATACAATACGCCCGAAAAGGTGATTTACCAGGTGAAAATAGACGGTTTCGACGAGGGCTGGAAAACCGTGCCGTTCAAGAACAAAGGCGTGACCTACACCAACCTGAACCCGGGGAAATACATCCTCCGGGTGAAAGCCTGCCTGCCGGAAACGGAACCCATCGAGAAAACCTTGAAAATCATCATCGTGCCGCCTTTCTGGTTGACCTGGTGGGCGAAAGTCCTCTACGTGCTGCTGGTCCTGGCGGGCGGCTATTCCGTGTACCGGTTTATTTTCCGGCAAATAAAAAAGAAAGACGAGGAACTGACGAAGGTGAAAGAAGAACAGATCATGCAATCGCAGTTGCAGTTTTTCACCGACATTTCCCACGAAATACGCACGCCGCTGACCCTGGTGCTGTCGCCTTTGCAACAACTGATCAAGGAAACGGACAGCCCGAAACTGCTGCGGATCTACAAACTGATTTTCCAGAACGGCGAACGGATCCTCCGCCTCGTGAACCAACTGATGGAAATGCGCCGGCTGGACCGGGGGCAAGTCCGGTTGCGGGCGGAAAAGACGGAGATTGTTCCCTTCTTCAAGGAAATCATGGACTCCTTCGAACAGGCGGCTTTGGACAAAAAGATACAGTTCGATATGGAGGTGGGCGAGGGGCTGCCGGAGGTCTGGATCGACCAGGAAAAAATCGACAAGGTGCTGTTTAACGTCCTCTCGAACGCCTTCAAATACACGCCGGACCACGGAACCATCCAAATCCGCATCGACACCACCGGTACCGACCTCCGGGTCCGTATCTCCGACACGGGACCGGGGATTCCGGACGCGGCGCGCGAACTGATCTTCAACCGTTTTTACCAGATTCAGGACGCAAACAGCAAAAGCCGTATGGGCACGGGCATCGGGTTGCACCTCTCGCGCAGCCTGATGGAGATCCACCACGGGAAAATCTTTGTCGAAAGCGAGTACGGGAAAGGCTCGGTCTTTTTCATCCTGATCCCGCTGGATTCTTCCTACCTGAAACCCGAAGAACAGATTTCCCAGCACAAGGAACGCAGCCTTGCTACGCTGGTCGAACCTTCCCTCCTGCCCGAATCGAAGCTCGAACCCGACGCCGACAGCCGGAAACGGGGCGCCAAATACAAGGTGCTGATTGTGGAAGACGATGCGCTGATCCGCGATTACATCGCCGGCATCCTGAGCGACGACTACCAGGTGATTCAGAGCGAAAACGGCAAGCAGGGGCTGGAAACGGCGCTCGGCGAACTGCCCGACTGCATTATCTCGGACGTGATGATGCCCGAAATGGATGGCATCGCCCTGTGCAAGAAGATCAAAACCAACGAGTCGACCTGCCACATCCCGGTGATTCTGCTGACGGCAAAAACGAACATCGAGCAGCGGGTGGAAGGGCTGCAAACCGGCGCCGATTCGTATATTCCCAAGCCGTTCAACGTCGACCACCTGCGGGTGCGGGTCCAGAAGCTGATCGAGTTGCGGGAGAAATTGAAACAAAAATACGAAGGGCGGCTCGACCCTGCGGAAGGTTCGATCACGATGAAGTCGGCGGACGAAATTTTCCTGCAAAGGGTCGATAAAGTGATACAGGAACAGCTTTCCAACTCCGAACTGTCGGTCGAAACGCTGGGGCGGGAGATTGGGATGAGCCGGTCGCAGTTGCAACGCAAGCTCAAGCAGTTGGTCAATCAGAACCCCAGCGACTACATCAAGACCATGCGGCTACGCCGGGCAGCCCACCTGTTGAGCGCCAAGAAATTTGCCGTTTCGGAGATTGCCTATGCCACCGGGTTTTCGTCGCAGGCGCATTTCTCCAACAGTTTCAAGGAGATGTACGGCATGTCGCCCACGCGGTACATGGAGGTCATTTGAGCCGCGGCGGCATGGCGCGATTTTTGTGCAGCCATACACACAACGGGTCGCCCGTGCGACCGGAATTATATTATAGAACTTAAAAAAAGAACAAAGATGAAAAGAACAAGTTTATTTTTAGTGATTTGCACTGCTGCCTGCCTCCTTTCGGGATGTGGGCAGGGGAAGTTTACCCGGTTGGTTTTCGACGAACCCTTCGACGGCGAGGGTCTGCCGGACGACCGTTCCTGGGCGTACGAAGAGGGCTATGTCCGGAACGGCGAGAAACAGTATTACACCGTTGCACGGCAGGAAAACTGCTACCTGAAAGACGGTTACCTGCACCTGGTGATCCGCAACGACAGCGCCGAAATCGACGGGCAGACCGTCCCGGTGACCTCCGCCAGCATCCGCACCAAGGGAAAGCAAGAATGGCTATACGGACGGGTGGAAGTGCGGGCGAAGCTCCCCTCCTGCCTGGGCACCTGGCCTGCCATCTGGATGATGCCCGCGACCCCCTCCTACGGCAAGTGGCCGAAAAGCGGCGAGATCGACATCATGGAACACGTGGGCTACGATCCGGACCGGATCCACTTCACGATTCACACCGAGAAATACAACCATATCAAGGAGACGCAGAAGTCGCACGCCATCCAGACGCCAACGGCGACCACCGAGTTTCACATCTTCGCCATGCAATGGGACGAGCAGCGCATCGAATGGTTCATGGACGGCGAGAAACAGTACGCGGTTGAAAACACGGAATCCGGTTGGGAGGCATGGCCTTTCGATCAACCGTTTTACCTGATCCTCAATGCTGCCTTCGGTGGGGGCTGGGGCGGCAAAAACGGCGTTGATCTCTCGCAACTCCCGCAGGAATTTATCATCGACTACGTAAGGGTGTATCAATAAGTCTC
>JAIRSN010000179.1 GCA_031255425.1 Dysgonamonadaceae bacterium | reverse complement strand
GTGGATAATGTCTTTGTCCCCCTTCGCCGCAGCCAAGCAGATACACCGCACTCCTTTAAAATATAAAAGACACTGCGTGTCTCTTATTTTTTCCAGAAACCGGGAGTAAAAAGAATAAGAACGGTAAAAATCTCCAGTCGTCCGGTAATCATGAGGAAAGAGAGGTACCATTTGGCGGCGGGCGAAATTCCGGCGAACGAACCGTACGGCCCGATCGTCCCAAAACCCGGTCCGACATTGCCTACCGACGTAACGGAGGCGCCCAGCGATTCGACAAAAGGCATTCCCGCCAGGGTGAGAATCCCCCAGCTTACAAAGAGGATGCTGATGTAGAGAAACGCAAATGCCAGCAAGCGCTGCACAATCCCGAACGACAAAGCGCTCCCGTTTAGCCGCACCGGAATAACGGCGCGCGGGTGAAGCAAGCGTTTGAATTCGTAAATAGTGTTTTTGACCAGCACCACGGCGCGGACGGTTTTCAATCCGCCGCTTGTCGAACCGGCACATCCGCAGACCACCATTAGAAACAGGAACAGGATCAAATAAAAGGATCCCCATGCCGAAAAATCGTCGGTCGCGAAGCCGGTGGTGGTGATAACGGATATGACCTGAAAGAACGAACTCCGGAACGAATCGGGGAAACCGTATCCCCTGTTGTATACCAACCCGAAGCCGGCAACAAGGGAAACCACCAGCAGAATGGACAGGAACCAGCGCAGTTCTTCGTCCTGAAAGAATTTCCCGAATTTCCCTTTCAACAGGAAATAGAGCAGAGGGAAATTGATAGCCCCGACGATCATAAAGACAGCGATCACCGTTTCGAGGTAAACCGAGTTCCAACAGGCGATGCTCGCTTGCCGGGTAGAGAACCCCCCGGTAGAGATGGTGGCAAAGCCGTGACAAACCGCGTCGTACAGTCCCATAGGACCACACCAGAGCAGGAGAATAACCAGCAGCGACAGGAACAGGTAGATGCCCAGCAGCCTTTTGGCCATTTGAGTCACCCGCGGGCGGAACTTATCGTGGGTCAGTCCCGACGATTCCGCATCGAACAGTTGCGCCGCTTCTCCTCCCAACACCGGCAGCAGGGCGATGGAAAAAACGATAATTCCCATGCCACCCAGCCATTGCGTGAGGCTTCTCCAGAACAGCAATCCCTTGGGAACGCTTTCAATATCGGTCAGGATGGTGGCGCCCGTAGTCGTGATGCCGGAAGTCGACTCGAAAAAAGCGTCGGTGAAACGGGGGACAACCCCGCCGACATAAAAAGGCAACGCGCCGAACAAGGCAAACAACATCCAACAAAGTGCGACTCCCAGATAACTTTCCTTTTTCCCTATGACCTTCGTCCGTTTTCCGAATCCGGTCGAAAGGGTGATTCCCAGCCCGGAAACGAAGGTGATCCCGGCGGACAGCAGGAGGGCATACATTGCCGGCTCACGAAAATAGCGGGAGACTGCGGCGGAAAGAAACATGAAAAGTGATTCGAAGATAAGGATTAACCCTGCCGTTTTTATTATAAACTTCCAGTTAATATCCGGTTTCGACTTGTTTTTGAAAGACATATTTAGTAAAGACCCTTAAAATGATATTCTAACGGACAAAAGTAAAAGAAATAACCCGTACCCGCAATAAATCGGCGGATTAAATTGGCGGGCGGACACGCAGTATCTTTTGTATTTTCAAAGTGAAATTTTGTGTACGTGCAAAAAAACCTCATTTCCACCTGATTTTAATAACAAAACAACCGCAGTAATAACGCAGATATGATTTATATAATAACTTCATTAAAATACAAAAGCGGCTGCGCCGCCGCCGCCGTGTCCGCCTCGACTTCCTTATTGATTTACTCCAAAATTAAATGCGTTGGACCCTGCGGATTGCAAAAAAAGCAGTAATTTTGCATTCAATCATTTGATTTATGGATATAACTATTTTAGGAATTGAGTCTTCCTGCGACGACACATCGGCAGCCGTTATTCGAAACGGCGTCCTGCTGTCGAACGTTATCGCAGGACAAAAAATACACGAAGCGTATGGCGGCGTGGTGCCCGAACTGGCTTCCCGGGCGCATCAGCAAAACATTATCCCGGTGGTAGATCAGGCAATCAGGCAGGCAGGCATCGATAAAGCGGACTTGTCGGCGGTGGCGTTTACGCGCGGTCCCGGACTTCTGGGCTCGCTGCTGGTGGGGACTTCTTTTGCAAAGGGTTTTTCGACCGCATTAAACATTCCGATGGTTGAGGTCAATCATTTACAGGCGCACGTCCTCGCTCATTTTATCAAACAGCGGGAAGACGACAACGACCCGCCGGCGTTTCCGTTTCTGTGCCTGTTGGTATCCGGCGGAAACTCGCAGATCATCTTGGTGCGCGCATACAATGCGATGGAAATCGTCGGACAAACCATCGACGACGCTGCCGGAGAAGCGTTTGACAAATGTGCCAAGGTGATGGGGTTGCCTTATCCGGGCGGGCCGTCCATCGACAGGCTGGCGCAGGAAGGCGATCCGAAGTCATTCCGGTTGAACAAACCGAATATTCCGGGCTACGATTACAGTTTCAGCGGACTGAAAACGTCTTTTCTCTACCTTCTGCGGGACAGGTTGAAAGAGAATCCGCTCTTTATCGAAGAACACAAGGCAGACCTGAGCGCCAGCCTGCAATTGACCATTATCGAAATCCTGATGGACAAGCTCCGAAAGGCTGCCGAGGGCTTGAAGATCAACGAAGTGGCGCTTGCCGGAGGCGTTTCTGCCAATTCGGGCTTGCGGAAAGCGTTGGAAGATTATGCCGGGAAATACAATTGGAAAGTTCATATTCCGCCGTTCGCTTTTACAACCGATAATGCGGCGATGGTGGCGATGAGCGGGTATTTCAAATACCGGGACGGGGAATTTTGCCCGATGGACGCCGTGCCTTTTGCCCGGGTCCTGGTGTAAGCGTTATTGCTGCCAGAAGTCCCAGCTTGCGAAAGCCTGCAAGAGAAGCATTTCCAGCCCGTTTTTGACTTTCGCTTCCTGCTTTCTGCCCCACTTCATAAACATCGTTTCATTGGGATTGTACAACAGGTCGTACAGCAGGTGCCGGTTTGTGATCCATTCGTAAGGAAGGTCCGGACAGTCATCCACTTGCGGCCACATCCCGACCGGAGTGCAGTTGACAATAACCGTGTTCGAATGAATAATGTCCGGCGTCAATTCAGTGTAATTTAAGGTGTTTTCCGTCTTCTTCCCGCGGGAAACAAAAGTAGAAGCAATGCCTAACTGTTTCAGCCCGTGGAAAATCGCCTTTGCCGATCCGCCGGTTCCCAGAATCAATGCTTTCCGGTGATGGCTCTCCAGCAACGGCTCGATCGAACCCTGAAAGCCGGTTATATCCGAATTAAAACCGGTCAGCTTTATTTTCCCTTTGGTCCGGTCGATTTTTACCACGTTAACGGCGCCGATGGCTTTCGCATTTTCGCTTAACTGATCCAAGTAAGGGATAATTTGTTCTTTGTAAGGAATCGTCACATTCAACCCTCTGAGGTGCGGATTGTTTTTCAGGACCGCTTTCAGTTCCTTTATGGAAGCGATCTCGAAGTTCGAATACTTTGCGTCGATTTTTTCAGCCTCAAATTTATCATTGAAGAAACTCATCGAGAAAGAGTGCCTTAAAGGATAACCGATTAGTCCGTACTGATCCATTTTTTCAGTTGTTGAAATAAGCGTTGATGTTCTGCTTTATCCGTTCGGAAACATCACGAATATCCGCTTTTACAAATTTTTCGCCGGTGATTTTTTCATATAATTCGATATATCTTTCCGATACGCTTTCGCAATACGCCGGCGTCATCTCCGGGACTTGTTGCCCGGCTTTCCCCTGGAATCCGTTTTCCATTAACCATTTGCGGACAAATTCCTTTGAAAGCTGTTTTTGTTCTTCTCCTTTTTCAAGTCGTTCCCGGTAGCCTTCCGAATAGAAATAGCGGGAAGAATCGGGCGTATGGATTTCGTCTATCAGGTAGATTTTGCCGTCCCTTTTCCCGAACTCGTATTTGGTATCCACCAGGATCAAGCCTTTGGAAGCCGCCATTTCCGACCCGCGCCGGAACAACGCTTGGGTATAACGTTCCAACTGTTCGTAATCTTCTTTGCCGACCAGCCCCTGCGCGATAATCTGTTCTTTGGAAATATTTTCGTCGTGACCCTCGTCTGCCTTGGTGGTTGGCGTGATGATGGGCGTTGGAAACGGTTCATTTTCCCTCATCCCTTCGGGCAGGGAGATGCCGCAGAGGGTCCGCGCGCCGGCTTTGTATTCGCGCCACGCGCTTCCCGCCAGGTAACCCCGGATAACCATCTCCACTTTAAAAGGTTCGCAACGCAAGCCGACGGTAACCATCGGATCGGGAACGGCGAGCTTCCAGTTGGGCAGAATATCCGCCGTTGCGTCCAGAAACTTGGCGGCAATTTGATTCAGCACCTGTCCTTTGTAGGGAATCCCCTGCGGAAGGACCACATCGAAAGCGGATATACGGTCGGTCGCAATCATCACCAACCGGTCGTTGCCGATGGAATATACGTCCCTCACTTTTCCATGATAAATACCGGTCTGTCCCGGAAAACTAAAATCTGTTGTTGTCATAATTTATTTACTGATTAGTTTTGTACGAACCGTTGCATTTCCTTCGTATGCTTCCACAATCCGTTGTACCAATTTATTTCTTACAATATCTTTTTTCTCTAATTCGATTTGTGCGATGCCGGGAATATCTTTCAAGATTTTCATGGCGTGGATCAATCCCGACTGCTGCGAGGGCGGCAAATCAATCTGGGTAATATCGCCCGTGATAATCATCTTGGCATTCAGCCCCAAACGGGTCAGGAACATTTTGATTTGCTGAACATTTGTATTCTGCGCTTCGTCCAGGATAATCACCGCATCGCTCAGCGTCCTGCCGCGCATAAAAGCCAGCGGTGCAATCTGAATCACCTTATTTTCGAGGAACTCTTTCAGTTTGGCAGCCGGAATCATGTCTTCCAAGGCATCGTACAAGGGTTGCAGATAGGGATCAATCTTTTCTTTCATATCTCCCGGAAGGAATCCCAGCTTTTCCCCGGCTTCCACCGCCGGGCGGCTCAGGATAATTTTTTTAACTTCCTTGTTTTTCAATGCCCGGACGGCGAGTGCGATTGCCGTATAGGTTTTGCCCGAACCCGCCGGCCCGATCGCGAACAACATATCATTCGTATCAAACTCTTCGACCAATTTCCGCTGGTTTTCCGTGCGGGCGACGATGGGTTTGCCGTTCATCCCGTAAATAATCAAGTGGTTCTGTTTGGGTGGAAGAACCGCGTCCGGTTGTCCTTTCGCAATTTTCAGCACAACTTCCTCCGGCAGCAGGTTATATTCCATGCAATAGGATTCCATTTCCTTTATCTTTTCCTCGAAAGCGATCATTTCGAGTTCGTCGCCGATCACCTTGATCGTATTTCCGCGTGCAATAATCTTCAACTTGGGATACAACGATTTGATTAATTGCAAATTGGAATTGTTAATTCCAAAGAAAGTTGCCGTATCCGCGCCATCTAAAACAATGATTTTTTCGATCATCCGGTAGTATTTGCTTTTGTTTGTAATTTTCGGTTTCGCAAAAGTAATTAATATTTTTTAAATGCACCGAAGCCCGCCGGAAAATTGCAACCGCGGGATGGGAAATTTATTGTTTGAAGATGTTCGGGGGGAGCGGTATTTAAGAAGATGAAAATCAATCGCCAATCATTATTTTTACATTCTTCACTCCGCTTTCTGTCGAAACTTTCACTATGTAAACTTCCGAACGGGGAAGCGGTTTGTTTATACGCAAGTACGTGGATTTCACCTGAGAAACGGAAGAAACCAAAGCTCCGCGCAGGTCGTAAACAGACACCTGATAAATCTTTTCCGAAGACACAACAGAAATGCCGTCTTCATTGCTGTAAACTTTAGTTGTGCCGGAAAGACTGTCGGAAAGACCTGTTGAAACCGCCGGTGTGAACCGGATGAAGAAACGACTTTCGTCGGCAACCGGATGCTTTTCCGAATCAACCGCAGGCGTATATTCAAATGAATATTCGTATTCACTTTCACCTGTAATATCTATTTCCTGCCCCGCAACCAAATCAATAAATTTGATTTGGGCATTGTAATAATCCATGCCTTTGAAAGTAAATCTTATTTCACCTGCCCACGAAGTCAACAAGCCCAATGGAATCAGTGCATTGTCGGTATTGATAACGCTGCTTCCGGCCGCAATTAATCCGCCCGAAAGGGATTCCTTGATCGAATAGATTTCGGGCATGGGATTGATACCCATGACAATCTTGCGCGTATCGTTGTTGCCGAAAGTCATGGTACCATATTCGCGTTTCGCAATGGTCGTACGTACCGAACCCTGTCCGTTGGAAGCAATGATGTCCAGCTTGTCTTCGGGTACCGACGACGACCGCAGACCGGCGGATTGCTGTCCTTCCGAAGGAGTTGTGAA
>JAIRSN010000117.1 GCA_031255425.1 Dysgonamonadaceae bacterium | reverse complement strand
GAGATCATCGACGAGTGCCGCAGTACAGACAGGCATCCCAAGTTCACGAAGGATTTTCCTTCCGGCATTGAGTATTATCAAATAGAAGAAGTGACAAACGCCCTCGCCGGGGCCGACCTGCTGATTTGCGGGGTGAGCAGCTTCGGGGTTGACTGGTTTGCCGGGAAGATCCTTCCGCTCGTACCGGAGAACCTGCCCGTTCTGTCGGTTACCAAAGGGCTTATCGACGGTGGAGACGGTAACCTGATTTCCTATCCCGAATACTGGCAACGGCATTCCGCACCGCGTAAACTGTGCCTGAATGCCATCGGCGGGCCATGCACAAGCTATGAACTGGTCGCCCGCGACCCGTCGGTTGTTACCTTCTGCGGCGATGATACCGGTGTACTGCAACGGCTGAAAGAGATGATGGAAACGGCTTATTACCACATCAGCATCTCGACCGACGTCATGGGCGTGGAGAGCGCAGTGGCATTGAAGAATGCTTATGCCCTGGGCGTGACCGTAGCTGTGGGGCTGAACGAGAAATACAACGGCATCGACAGCAAAGAGCACTACAACTCACAGGCGGCGGTGTTCGGCCAGGCGACTCTGGAGATGCAGAAGATGCTGCGGCTGCTTGCAGGTAGCGACGGCGCCCTGTACGTGGGCATCGGCGATTTGTATGTGACGACTTTCAGCGGGCGCACGCGCAGGCTCGGCGTTTTGCTGGGTCGCGGCCTGACCCTGCCGGAAGCTCTGAAGGAACTGGAAGGCATCACGCTCGAATCGAACGTCATCATCGAGCGGCTTGCGGTCGCGCTCCGCAGCATGTCGAAACGCGGGACTGTGGACATCCGCGACTTCCCGCTAATGGCAGCCCTTGGCGAAGTCTTCCTCGACGGCAGGGAAGCATACATTCCATGGGAAGATTTCGTAGAATAGCCTGCCGTAAAGACAGCCGGATGGATAGCGAAAGGAAAAAATAATGGTACGCAAGCAGTTGCAATCGTTCGGAAGTAAGCTGTCGGCCATGATTATGCCCAACATCGGGGCATTCATTGCGTGGGGCCTTATCACTGCCGTTTTTATACCGGCGGGCTGGTACCCCAATGCAGAACTGGCCAAGCTCGTAACTCCGATGTTGCACTACTTGTTGCCTTTGCTGATCGGATATACCGCCGGCAGTAACGTTGCCGGGCTGCGCGGGGGCGTTACCGGCGCAATCGCCACGACAGGGGTAATTGCCGGGAGCGACGTACCGATGTTTCTGGGGGCAATGGCCATGGGGCCGTTAGCCGGTTACCTGATAAAATGGTTTGACGGCCTTATAAAGGACAAAGTGAAACCCGGTTTTGAGATGCTTGCCAATAATTTTTCGGCCGGCATTCTCGGAATGGTTTGCGCAATTGCCGGGTTCTTAGTGATCGGGCCGGTTATGCTTTCCCTGACGCAGGTGTTGAATGCCGGGGTTGAATTAATCTTGGACAAAGGTCTCCTTCCCCTGATTGCACTGTTTTTGGAGCCGGGGAAAGTGCTGTTCCTGAACAACGCCATCAACCACGGCATCCTGACGCCGCTTGGGATAGAACAGGTACGGGAAACCGGAAGTTCCATCCTGTTCCTTCTGGAAACGAATCCCGGTCCGGGGCTTGGGGTGCTGCTGGCTTATGCCTTCCTGGGAAACGGCGATGCCGGAAAATCGGCCCCGGCATCGTCCATCATTCTGTTTTTTGGAGGGATACACGAAATCTATTTCCCCTATATCCTGATGCGTCCGGTACTGATTGTCGCAACCATACTGGGATCGGCAAGCGCGATGGCCTATTATCAGGTTGTCGGCAGCGGGCTTGTTTCCGCCGCCTCGCCGGGCAGTATCCTCTCCATCATGGCCATGTCGCCCCGCGGAGCAGCCGTTTCGGTTGCCGGCGGCATTGTGATAGCGGCGCTGGTTTCTTTTCTTGTCGCCTGCTTTTTCGTGAGGGGGGCCGGACGGAAATCGTTGGAGGAAGCGAAACAGGAAAAGGCTGCGCTTAAAGACGGCGGAAAAGTCCCCCGCAAGATTGTCTTTGCCTGCGAAGCCGGAATGGGGTCGAGCGCAATGGGCGCCGCCGCTTTCAGGAAGAGAATCGGGCAGGAGGGTTTGTCGGTTACGAATACATCCGTGGCCGCCATCCCCCCGGATACGGACGTGGTCGTATGCCAGGCCGCCTTCGCGGAAAGGGTGCATAAGCGGGCGCCGGCGGCTGAAATGGTAGTAATTGAGAAATTTCTTTCTGATCCGGCGTTGGAGGCGCTGGCTGCCCGTTTTTTCCCGGCTGTTCCGGTGCTGAAGCCGGAATCGGTTGTTGTCGGGGCGAAAGATGAGAATAAAGAGGACGTCATCAGGCGGGTGGGCGAATTATTAGTCCGGGGAGGATACGCCGGGCGGGAATATATCGCCGGAATGTTGGAACGGGAACGGATGACCTCAACCTATATCGGTTTGGGCGTTGCGGTTCCCCACGGGACTTCCGAATCGCGCCGGTACGTCCGGAACAGCGGGATCGCTGTCGTGCAGTACCCTGAAGGCGTGGACTTCGACGGGGAAAAGGCGTACATCGTGGCGGGAATAGCCGCGACCGACGACTCCCATCTGGAGATACTCTCCTCGCTGAGCGAAGTGCTGAACGATGAAGAGCGACTGGAAAAGATTAAAACAACAAACGATCCCATGTGCATATATCAGATATTATCAACCGTCGGGGGAAAATCATAAACGGAAATGGCTGTAAAAGTAACGGAAATAGAAATCAAAGAAGGCGACGGATTGCATGCCCGTCCGGCGGCGGAACTGGCTGCACTGGCAAGAACGTTCGGCAGTAGCATCACGTTGAGTGTCGCGTCAAAGAAAGCGAACGCCGGAAGCATTATCAGCGTACTGGCGCTTGGCTTGAAAAAGGGAAGCGTGGCGACCTTGAAAGTGGAAGGCGAAGACTGTGAAGAAGCCACTGCAGCAATGGTGAAATTTTTCGATAACATCCGATGATGAAGGAAATACAGGGGATAGCGGCATCACCGGGAAAGGCTGTCGGGACGGTTTTCCAGGTTAAAAATCCGCCCGGCCCGACGCCTGTTCAGGAGGCTGTCGGGAGCGTTCAGGCGGATCGGGAAACGGGCCGTTTCCGTGACGCCTGCCGGGTTGTAAAAGACCGGTTGTCGCGCTACGCGAAAGATCACGGGATATTTACCGCCCAGATCGAAATATTAAATGACATCGGGGAAAGAGTTATTGCAGTCATCACGCAGGAAAAGATAAGCGCGACGGAAGCGACGGAAAAGATCTGCGCGGAAGTTTGCGCCCTGTTCGTGGAGATTGACGATGAATACCTGCGTTCCCGGTCGGACGATATCGCCGATGTTTGCAGGCAGGTCACCCTTGCCCTGGAGGGAAATGATGAGAATCCTTATGCAAGAATGTCTGATAACAGTATTCTGATAGCCGAAAACCTGCTGGCGTCCGATCTCATGCAGATTGATTTATCGAAACTGGCGGGGATTGCACTGAAAAGGGGCAGTGTTACCAGTCACCTGGCGGTGATGGCAAGGGAATACGGCATACCGCTCGTGGCGGGCGCAGGGGACGAGCTGGATTCCGTCCCGGACGGAAGCGCAATCGTGATTGACGGCAGCAAAGGTATGGTTATGACAGACCCTGAGAAAGCCCTTTTAGCGGAAATTTTTACCGGAAAAAGCCTTCATTACGAAACGGGCCGGGAGGGAGGCCTCCTTGCCATGACAAAAGACGGCGTTGAAATAGCGGTTTACGCCAATGCCGGAAGTATCGCCGGCGTAGAAAACGCCATAAAAGCGGGAGCCGACGGCATCGGACTGCTGCGGACAGAGTTTATCTTCATGCAGGAGAAAGAGTTTCCGGAGGAAGAAAAGCAGTACCGGATCTATTCGGAATGTGCCAGGATTTGCGGGGACAAGATCCTGACCGTCCGCACCCTCGACGCCGGCGCAGACAAGCAGTTACCTTACTTCCCGATGAAGGCCGAAGAAAACCCTGTTTTGGGATTGCGGGGCATCCGCTTCTCCCTTTCCCTGCCGGATATTTTCAAGGTGCAGTTGCGAGCCATTCTGCGGGCTGCCGCGTCGGGCAATATCCGCCTGATGCTCCCCATGATAACATCCGTGGAAGAATACCGGCTTGCCGGCAAGCTGCTGGAAACATGCAAAGCGGAACTGAAAAACGAAGGGACAAGCTTTTGCGCCTCCCTTCGTGTCGGCCTCATGATGGAAACCCCGGCGTCGGTGATGCTGGCGGATGAGCTTGCGCAGGAAGCCGCCTTTTTCAGTATCGGAACGAACGACCTGACCCAGTACGTGCTTGCCGTGGACAGGAATAACCCTTACGCCGTCAATGCCTGCGACAGTTTTCATCCTGCCGTTCTAAAAAGCCTGTCGGAAGTTATTTCGGCTGCCGCAAAGCACGGGAAGGATGTATCCGTCTGCGGAGAGATGGCGTCAGACCCCCGTGCGACCGGCTTACTGCTAAAACTCGGCGTAAGGAAACTGAGCGTTACAGGCTGCAATGTCCCGTTCATAAAGAATCAAATACGAAGTCTAATCACTAAAATTTAAATGTCATGAAGTTATATGTATATTCATGGGTATTGTGTGTTGCGCTCAGCGCCTGCTCGCGCCAAACGGAGCGGCTTCACACCGTCCACATCAAGAGTATGGACGAATTACAGGAATACTTCCGGTATTCCCCGGAAAAAGACATCATCATTTCCGGTCACCGGGGCGGGATGATGGAAGGCTACCCGGAAAACTGCATCGCCTCCTGCGAAAAAACGCTGACCCTGATGCCTTCCTTTTTCGAGATAGACCCGCGCCTGACGAAAGACAGCGTACTGGTGCTGATGCACGATGCCACAATCGACCGCACGACGACCGGAAAAGGCAAAGTCTCGGACTATACTTACGCAGAGTTGCAGCAGTTCTTCCTGAAAGACCGGCAGGGCAACGTCACCGAATACAAAATTCCGACGCTCGACGAAATGCTGGAATGGGGAAAGGACAAGACCGTGTTCAACTTCGACAACAAAGGCGTACCGTGGCAGATGTATTCCGATCACCTGCGGGGGAAATGGAGCGAATACCACAATATCATGCTGTCGGTGCGCTCGCTGGAGGAATGTCTGTTTTATTACGAACGCAACGACAACGTCGTGTTTTGCTGTGAGATCAGCAACATGAACATGTACGAGGCCTATAAAAACTCAGGGATACCGTGGAACCGGATTATGGCCTATGTCAAATACACGATGGATCCGGCACAGCAGGAGGTTTACAGCCTGGTGCGCAGCCATGGCGTGATGTGCATGACATCCATCCCTTCCACGGCCGACAAAGTCATGCCCCCGGAAGCTCGGATAGAAGCCTATAAACACGAACTGGCCGTGAATCCGGATATTATCGAAACAGATTACCCGGCCGACTTTGCCAAGCTCAACGTAAAAAAAAGCAGCGTAAATGAAGGCCGGTAAAATCAATGCCGGAGGAGTTTCCATGCAGGAAATGACCGGGGAAGAACGGAAGAAGTTCAAATACTGGCAGTGGCGGACGATTATCGGGACGATGATCGGCTATTCGCTGTTTTATTTTGTCCGCAAAAACCTGAGCGTTGCAACGCCCTTCATGCTCGAAGAAGGGCTGTTCGACAAGGAGCAGATCGGGTTCATCGTCATGCTGCACGGGCTGGTTTACGGAATATCCAAATTCGCCAACGGCATTATCGGCGACCGGGTCAACTCGCGCATCTTCATGGTAGCCGGCCTCGTGCTTGCCGCGTTGTGCAACGTCCTGTTCGGGTTCAGCGCCTCACTGCTGATGTTCGGCGTCTTCTGGCTGTGCAACGGCTGGGTGCAGGGCATGGGATTCCCGCCCTGTGCGCGGCTGATCACGCACTGGGTGCGTCCTGACGAACTGGCCACCAAGATGTCGGTGTGGAACTCGTCGCACTCGGTGGGCGCCGGATTAGTGCTGGTCTTTTGCGGTTATATCCCCGGCCTTGTAACCATGCTGACCGGATGGTTTCCCGGCGTGGAAACGCTTGGCTGGCGATGGTACTTCTACCTCCCGGCGGCAGTTTCGCTTCTTGGGGCGGTCTTCCTTTGGTTTACGCTCCGCGACACCCCGTCGTCGGTTGGGCTGCCGGAGATCGCCGGCAGAGCGGCGAAGACGGAAGAAACAGTTGAATTCAGACAGTTTGTAAGAAAGCGCGTCTTTCAGAACCCAACGATCTGGATGCTGGGCTTTGCCGCCTTTTTCGTCTATACGATCCGGTTTGCGGTGCTGGACTGGGGTCCGACGCTGCTCTATGAGTGGGCAGGCATCCAGATCAAGTCGTCGGTCTGGATGATCGCCGGGTTTGAACTGGTAGGCATTGTGGGCACACTGGTGGCAGGTTGGGTGGCCGATCGCTTTTTCGGCGGCAGAGCCGTGCGCGTCTGTGTGATCGGGCTGGCGCTGACCGTAGTGAGTCTGCTGCTGTTCATGTACCTGCCCCATTCGCCGCTGTTGATGACGGTGTTGCTCATGGCGGCGGGCTTCTTCGTCTATGGCCCGCAGGCGCTCAATGGCGTCATCGCCTCCAACCTCGTGACGAACCGCGCCTCGGCGACGGCTATCGGTTTCACGTCGCTTTTTGCTTACTCCAGCACCATTTTGTCGGGCTGGCTGATGGGTCGGATCGCCGACCGCTACGGATGGGAACCGGGTCTGCTGCTGCTCGTCGTCGCCGGCATCCTCGGCGTAGGCGTCTTCGCTTCGCTCTGGAACATCCAAGTGCACGGGTATGAAGATCAGGATACGAATTAGAAACCACCCCGTGCTTACATTCAAAATATTCGTCATTTAATAAAGATACAGGTATGAGAAAGTTTACATTTTTGGTTTTATATTTCTTTTTGACAGTTCCGGTTCTCACATTCGCCCAATCGCTTACCGGAGAGTTTGAAACGGTCAGGACTTTTCAGACAAAAAAAGCACATCAGGGCGTGGCCGTCGATAAGCAATGCGTTTACACCATCAACACGAAAGGGATCGGCAAATATGATAAGCAGAGCGGCGCCTTTATTTCGGAATGGAATGACACGACCGGCAAGATTATCCACTTCGACGGCGCCGTGGTGGTGGGACGAAAGATTTATTGCGCCCATTCCAATTACCCCGGCGTACCGATGACCGGTTCGATTGAAATATTCGACAAGAATACGCTGAAACATGTCGGTTCGCAGAGTTTCGGCACGAAATACGGATCCTGCACATGGGCCGATTTTTACAACGGATACTGGTGGGTTTGCTTTGGGCACTACGACCGGTTTACGGCCGAAACAGGTACGGATGTGCGCTGGACAACGCTGGTCAGGTTCGACCGGAACTGGAACGAAACCGCATCATGGGTTTTCCCAAAGAACCTGATTGCCGAGTTTAAGCCGATGAGCAATTCAGGCGGCTCGTGGGGGCCTGACGGGAACTTGTACGTCACCGGACACGACAGCACGAAAGTCTATCTCCTTCAAATCCCTGAAATGGGGTCAATACTCCGGTATGTGGGGACTTTGAAGGTTGATTTTAACGGCCAGGGAATAGCTTGGGATCGTTCCCGAAAAGGCCGCCTCTATGGGATCATGCGTAAAAAGGATCTTGTGGTGGAAGAACAACTGTCGCCCCGATAGCCGACATTCAAACTCCCTCCATATACTTTTGCGCCGCGCCGCCGTTTGGCATGGCGTTTAAAATTATTATACAGATGGCTTGCAGCATTGCAGTAAGATAATAAACAGGCTCACTTGAAAACCGTGTGTTTTTCCTTTCCTGCACGTTGCGGGAGACCAACAACGCAGTGTTTTTCCTTACATGCACGTTGCGGAAGACCAACAACGCAGTGTTTTTCCTATCCTGCACGTTGC
>JAIRSN010000090.1 GCA_031255425.1 Dysgonamonadaceae bacterium | reverse complement strand
AGGCAGCAGGCAGGTAGTTGCGGTAGTTTTTGTACGCCCGCACACCCTGTCCGAGGAGGCAGTCCGCCATGATTCCCCAGCCTTGCGCGTGTTGGAATACGGCGGCATTTTCTTTCATCCCTTTGATAAACAGGGGCGCTTTGATCACGGAAGACTCCGTGTGTTCGTATGGAGGATAACAGAGCTTCAAACCGTAACCGGTGGACAAGTACCGCTCCACGGAGTTCAGCACGGTTTCCGCCCTTTCGCCGGTCGCCTGTCCGCTGATGACCGCCCATGATTGCGGATTCAGCCAGATCTTTCCTTCTTCCGCCTCCTTCGCACCGAAAACATAGCCGTCTTCTTTAATCGCACGAACGTACCATTCGCCGTTCCAGGCGGCAGTCTCGATTGCTTCCGTCAATTGCGTCAGCCTGTTTTCCGCCCAAACGACTTCTTCCGGCTCCTCCAGGCGGCGACAAATCGCGATGTAAACCGTCAGGGCGTAACGGAGTTGGAATGCCACAAAAACACTTTCGCCTTTTTCCCCCAACACCAAACAATCGTTCCAGTCTGCCTTCAAGCCGCACGGAAGACGGTGCTTCCCACACCGGTCGAGATTGAACTGGATGGCTTTCCGGAGATGTTCCAAAACACTTCCCTCGCCCTTATCGGAATAAGGCAGTATTTTCCGGTAATAGTCTAAGCGGCCGGTTTCTTTCACATACGCGGGAACGGTGTTGAAGAGCCACAGGCAATCGTCCGAACGAAATTCGTGTTCGGGCGTGGGCGCTTCCCGCCCCGGATGATGGTCAAACGGTTTGACCACCGGCATCGCCCCGCCGTTGGCATTTTGTCCGGTAATCATCAATTCCAGCCGCTCCACAATTTCCTCCGGAATATTATGAATCACGCCCAACATATCCTGAATCGTGTCGCGATAACCCATCCCGTCGCGTTCGCCGCTGTAAACCAGCGACGCCGAGCGCGACCAGGCGTATGTAATTAAGTTGTTGAACGGATTCCACATATTGATCATGCTGTTGAAAGCAGGGTCGGGCGTTTCGGCGACCAAGCCTTCTATCCGCCCGTGCCAGTAATCCACCACCTTTTGGTATTCGCGCCGCACCTTTTCGGGCGTCGAAACCAAACCGGCAGCCCTTTTCCCTTCCACATCCGCTTTCCCGATTCCCAGGACGACGGTAAACGTTTTGGTTTCCCCCGGATTCAAATCCAGGTCGACCTGCAAGCTGCCGCATCCGTTATCGCCTTCCGTCAGGGTGTTCTGACAAGCTCCGTTCACCACCGAAACGGGGTTGGCATAGCTGTGGTAATTGCCGATAAACCGGTCGCGGTCCGAATCGAAACCGGTCACCGCCTGGCCGACGATTCCGATAAACGAATGGCGGCACTGGTCTTTGTTCTGAAAATGCGCCGGGTCTTCCGGCAGGTACGGATTGTTTGCATGATCGATAAATCCCTCTTTGAAAGACGTCCGGACAATGTATTGCGTGTACTGCAAATTGTTCTGGTCGTCGTTCATATTCCAGTTGGAAGCAAATTCCACGTAGGTGAAAGCGCGCAGCGACCGTTTCCGGGTATCGTTGTTTGTAATCCGGAGGTGCCACACTTCAAATTCCCTGTCTTTGGGGACAAAGTACAGCGATTCGGTTTTTACCTTACCGTATTCGGACGTAATCAGGGTATAGGCCGAACCGTGGCGGCATTCGCTTTGGTAGGCATCCAGCGGTTTCCCAACCGGCTGCCACGAAGCCGACCAGAAATCCCGGCTTTCGCGGTCGTGAAGGTAGACATACCTGCCCGGTTGATCCAAGGGCACCCGGTTGAAGCCTAAGCGCAGGAACCGTCCTTGCACGCTGGAACGGAAAAAACTGTATCCGCCGGCATTTTGGGTGATGATGGCGCCGTAGCGCGTGTCGCCCAGGTAATTGCTCCATGATTTGGGCGTATCGGGGCGCGTGATGACATATTCTTTGCGCGCATCGTCGAAATAGCCGTATTGCATATAGATTTTTATTAGGGGAAACGGGTTACGATTACCAAATGACGGGCGTTTGCCCTGCCTGTGTTAGATAAGCATTTGCTTTGCTGAACGGCTTACTGCCGAAAAACCCGCGATAGGCGGACAGGGGCGAAGGATGTGCCGATTTGAGGATCAAATGTTTTGAAGGGTCAATGAACGCCCCCTTTTTCTGTGCATAAGAACCCCACAAGATGAAAACCAAGTGGCTCTTTTCTTCCGCTAACGGATGGATCACGGCGTCGGTGAATGTTTCCCAGCCTTTTTGCTGATGCGAGCCTGCCCTGTGCGCCTGCACGGTCAAAGTGGCATTGAGTAGCAGGACGCCCTGTTCCGCCCAGCGTTCCAGGTTGCCCGAAGCCGGCGGCGTGATTCCCAGGTCCGCCTGAATTTCTTTGTAGATATTCTGCAAGGACGGCGGCAACGGAACCCCGTCGTTTACGGAAAAACACAACCCATGCGCCTGCCCCGGTTCGTGATAAGGATCCTGCCCCAAAATAACTACTTTCACCTTGTCGAAAGGTGTTTTCTCGAATGCGTTGAAGATTTGATTTCCCTTGGGATAAATGGTTTTTGCCGCATATTCGTCTTTCACGAAGCGTACCAAATCCGAAAAATAAGCCTTTTCAAATTCGGGAGCCAGCCGCTCTTTCCAAGATTGTTCTATTTTTACGTCCACAGCTTTAGAAGTTATAAGTGATAAATTAAATTTTGCTCAAAAGTACATATTTATTTTCATTCTGAGAGGGAGTGGATATAATCTATATCCCAACCTCATTAAACAAAAAAGCGGCGGGTGCATATTTCGGCACCCGCCGCCCCTGATTCTTTTTTTCAGGCG
>JAIRSN010000201.1 GCA_031255425.1 Dysgonamonadaceae bacterium | reverse complement strand
GCCTTTACCATTGTCCGGAAATGATTATACTCCTTTTATAATTTTCATGGATGTATTGTGGGCTTCCTGAGTCCCGAAAGAGAAGCGATTTAAAAATAACGAAGCGCGGGATTTTCAACTTTATCTGCTCCTGAGGTCTTCAACTACCAACAAACCAAATAAGTGTTGCCCACGCTTTCTACGCGAGCGCTTACTTACTTATTCTTGGTTTGTTAGAAATTGTTGAAGTTTCAGAAGCAAGAATATAAGCTAACGCTTTCTTAATTAAAATGTATATAAAATGATTTCTGTTTCCTGATAAAAAGAATTGTTATTTTTTGTATAAAACTGCGCAAAAGTAGTAAGATTCTTTCAAACTAAAAAATAAAAGTAACGTTTTTTCATGCCGTCTCTTAATCCTTGTTTCATTTGTATTCTCATCAAAAATAATGTAACTTTGTGCGCTTAAAAAAGAAAAAAATCATATTGTGACAGATACAAAATACATTTTCGTTACAGGTGGCGTCGTTTCGTCGTTGGGGAAAGGAATTGTCGCCGCATCTTTAGGTAAATTACTGCAAGCAAGAGGATACAAGGTAACCATCCAGAAATTCGACCCTTACATCAATATCGATCCGGGAACGCTTAATCCGTATGAACACGGGGAATGTTATGTCACCGAAGACGGTCACGAGGCAGATCTCGACCTGGGGCATTACGAACGTTTCCTGAACATCCCGACGTCCAAGGCAAACAATATCACCACCGGCCGTATTTATCAAAATGTGATTGATAAGGAACGGAAAGGCGATTTTCTGGGGAAAACGGTCCAGGTGGTCCCCCACATCACCGACGAGATTAAACGCAACATCATGATTCTGGGTAAAACCGGGAAATATGATTTCGTCATCACCGAAATCGGTGGCACGGTGGGCGACATCGAATCGTTGCCCTACATCGAAAGCGTGCGCCAACTCCGCTGGGAGCTGGGGAAGAATTGCCTCTGTGTGCATCTGACTTACGTGCCGTATATCGCCGCCGCCAAGGAAGTGAAAACCAAGCCGACCCAACACTCGGTGAAGCTGTTGCAGGAGCAGGGCGTCCAGCCGAACATCCTCGTGCTTCGTACCGAAAAAGAATTGCCGCGCAACATCTGCCGGAAGGTTGCCCTTTTCTGCAATGTGGACGAGGACGCCGTTATTCAGTCCTACGACCTTCCCAGCATCTATAAAGTTCCGGTCATTCTCGCCGAACAGGAGATGGACAAGATAGTCCTGCAAAAGATGGGAATGTCGCCCGACAGCCAACTGAACCTGACCCGCTGGAAAAAGTTCCTCGACAATATGGAAACGGCGGAAAAAACCGTTACCATCGGACTGGTCGGGAAGTATGTCGAACTGCCGGACGCCTACAAGTCGATCAACGAGTCGCTGCTCCAAGCCGCTACCTACCACAAGCATAAGTTAGACCTGCGGTTTATTCATTCCGAAAAACTGAACGAACAGAATGTCGTCGAACTGCTGGGCGACCTGGACGGCATCGTCGTGGCGCCGGGATTCGGACAGCGGGGGATCGAAGGTAAATTCGTCGCCCTGAAGTATGCCCGCGAAAACGACCGTCCCGCTTTCGGGATTTGCCTGGGCATGCAATGCATGGTGATTGAGTTTGCCCGGAACGTCCTGGGATGGGCGGGCGCCAACTCGACGGAAATGGAGCCGAACGCTTCCCTCCGGGTTATCGACCTGATGGAAGAACAAAAACACCTGACTTTTATGGGCGGTTCCATGCGACTGGGCGCCTACGATTGCAGGATAAAAAAAGATTCGAAAGCGTACGACGCCTACAAAAGCGAACTGATCAGGGAACGCCACCGGCATCGTTACGAATTTAATAATGAATATAAAAAACAATTTGAGAGCAAAGGAATGCGATGCACCGGCATCAATCCGGATACCAGCCTGGTGGAAGTGGTGGAAATTCCCGAACTGAAATGGTACCTGGGAACACAGTTCCATCCGGAGTACAACAGTACGGTCGTCAGTCCCAATCCTTTATTTATGAGTTTTATTAAAGCAGCCGTAGAAAATTATGGATAAGAATACGATTATTGGGTTTATATTGATTTTAGCCGTCCTCGTCGGCTTTTCTTATTTGAATCGTCCCTCTCAGGAAGAGTTGGAGGCACAGAAAAGGCGCCAGGATTCAATCGCTTGGGTACAGCAACAGCAAATGGAGGAAATTGCGCAGTCGGTCGCCGCAGGCAAGTCGCCGGCAAAAACGGAGGAAGGGGAAGAACTGCCGGATTCCGTCCGCTACTCCCAGCTTCAGGACCGGTACGGCAGTTTCAGCGTTTCCGCCCAGGGAACGGAAAGGGAAGTGACGCTGGAAAACAGCCTGGTTAAAATCAACCTGAATACAAAAGGCGGGCACATTCACTCCGTGCTTCTGAAAGAATATACTAACTACGAGCATGAACCGCTCTACCTGTTCGAAGGCGATACGGAATCGGCCTTCGGGATGACGCTTATCACCGCCAATAACAGGGTGTTTAAGACCAACGACTTTTATTTCCAGGTTGTTCGGGAAACGGAACAGCAAGCCGTCCTGCGGCTGAGCGCCGGCGACGACAAGTACCTGGATTTTGTTTACACGATTCACCCGGACGATTATATGGTCGATTTCGATGTTGTTCCGCACAACCTCCAAGACGAACTGTCGCCTGCCATGCACACGCTGGATATTCAGTGGATGCAGAAAATCCGCCAGAACGAAAAGGGACGGAAGTTTGAGGAACGCTACGCCCGCCTGACCTACAAGTTTTTGTCGGGCGACCTGGAGGAGATGCGGGAATCGAAAGACGACACGCACAGCGCTTCCAACAAGCTGAAATGGATCGGGTACAAAGACCAGTTCTTTTCGTCGGTGCTGATCTCCAAAAACCATTTCGAAACCGCCAGGCTCGACTCCAAGTACCTGACGGCGGGGAAATACATGAAGGAATACAATACGTCCACCGGCGTCCCCTTCAACCGGATGAACGGCGATCCGGTCGGGTTCAGTTTCTACTTCGGGCCGAACGACTATACGCTGCTTAAGAATTACGACAAGCAGAAGTTCGAAGGTCAGAACCTGGAGCTGGAACGCTTGGTGCCGCTGGGTTGGAGCCTGTTCCGGTTTGTCAACAAGTGGCTGATTATTCCCATCTTCGACCGGCTGACGGCTTGGGGCGTCGGCCTGGGCTTGGCGATCTTCCTCTTAACGCTGATCATCAAGATGATCTTATTCCCTTTGACCTATAAATCGTTTATGTCTTCGGCGAAAATGCGGGTGCTGAAACCGCAAATCGAAGTGATTACTTCCAAATACAAGGGACAGGACAACGCTTTGATACGGCAACAGAAAACAATGGAACTCTATAAACAAGTGGGCGTCAGTCCGATGGCGGGCTGTTTGCCGATGTTGTTGCAAATGCCGTTTTTGCTGGCGTTGTTTTGGTTTTTCCCCTCCGCCATCGAGTTGAGGCAGCAGAGTTTTCTATGGGCAACCGACCTCTCTACCTACGACTCGCTGATTCATTGGGATACCTACATTCCGTTTATATCTAAATATCTGGGGAATCACATCAGCTTGTTTTGCCTGCTGATGTCGGTGGCCACCATCCTGAATACCAAATATACCATGGATCAGCAGAATACCGGGCAGGAACAAATGCCGGGCATGAAGATGATGATGTATTTCATGCCGGTCATGATGTTCTTCTTCCTCAATTCGTATCCTGCCGGTCTGAATTATTACTACTTGATTTCTACGTTGATAACTGTTCTGCAAACCATCGTGTTCCGTTTCTTCATCAACGAGGAACAACTGCTCGCCAAACTGGAAGCTAACAAAAGTAAGGTGAAACCTGCGAAGAAGAAATCGGGTTTTATGGCGCGGCTGGAGGAAATGCAACGGCAACAGCAAGCCCTGCTGAAGGAACAACAGAAGAAAAGACAACGGAAATAAACGGCACGTTTTTATATTTATCCGGCTACCCCGGGCGAAAGCCCGGGGTTACTCATATTGAAGTCTTCGACTTCTATTGACAGCGACTATTGGGTAGCGGTCCGGAGGAAAAAAAATCCATTAAGGATTTGTCTTACTGATATTTTTTACTACTTTTGTCCTCTCACAAAAAAGAAAAAGACAATGAAGAATACCAATTTGTACATTTATAATACGCTGACGCGAGAAAAAGAATTGTTTCAACCCCTGCATCCCGAGCGAGTCGGGTTGTATGTTTGCGGGCCGACGGTCTACGGGGATCCGCACCTGGGGCATGCCCGCCCGGCGATCACCTTCGATATACTGTTCCGGTACCTGTCGCACGCGGGTTACAAGGTGCGGTACGTGCGGAACATTACCGATGTCGGGCATTTGGTCAACGATGCGGATGCCGGCGAGGACAAGATTGCCCGGAAAGCCCGGCTGGAGGATTTGGAACCGATGGAAGTGGTGCAGTTCTACCTCAATCGCTACCACAGTGCCATGAGTGCGCTCAACGTGTTGCCCCCCAGCATCGAACCGCATGCCAGCGGGCATATCATCGAACAGATCCAGTTGGTGAAAGACTTGCTTGCCAACGGATTTGCCTACGAAAGCGAGGGGTCGGTCTATTTCGATGTGGAAAAATACAACCGGAAACACCGTTACGGAATCCTCTCCGGACGGAACGTCGAGGATATGCTGAACACTACCCGCGAGCTGGACGGGCAGGCGGAGAAGCGGAATCCGGTCGATTTTGCCTTGTGGAAAAAAGCCGCGCCCGAACATATCATGCGCTGGCCCAGTCCGTGGAGCGACGGCTTTCCCGGATGGCACCTGGAATGTACGGCGATGAGCAAAAAGTATCTCGGCGAAACCTTCGACATCCACGGCGGGGGCATGGACCTGATTTTTCCGCATCACGAATGTGAAATCGCCCAAAGCGTTGCCTCTACCGGGCACGAAATGGTGAAATACTGGATGCATAACAATATGGTGACGGTGAACGGCCAGAAGATGGGCAAGTCGCTGGGCAATTTCATCAACCTGGAGGAGTTCTTCAAGGGGACGCACCCCCTTCTGGCGCAGCCCTACGCGCCGATGACGATCCGTTTCTTTCTCCTGCAAGCGCATTACCGGAGTACGGTCGATTTCAGTAACGATGCGTTGCAGGCTTCGGAGAAAGGGCTTTCCCGCCTGCTGGAAGCGTACCGCACAATCGAACACCTGCCGGCGGACGAGGCGGGTTCGGAGGTCGATACCGCCGGGCTGGCCGCCAAATGCTTCGATGCCATGAACGACGACCTGAATACGCCGGTGGTGATTTCCTGCCTTTTCGAAGCCGCCCGCACAATCAACGCCGCTTCGACCGGTCAGGTCCGGTTGACCGCCGGGAGCATCCGGGAGTTAAACGATTTTTTCCAACTGTTTTTGTTCGATTTATTGGGGATTCAAAACGAACCGGACGCCGGCGGCGCCTCTTCCGAAGCCTTCGCCAAAGCCGTCGACTTCTTGTTGCAGTTGCGTTTGCAGGCGAAACAAAACAAAGATTGGGCAACCTCCGACCGGATCCGCAACGAATTAACTGCCCTGGGATTTGAAATAAAAGACACCAAAGAAGGATTTGAATGGAAACTGAAACGCTGAACCGCCTGCCGGCGCTCGAAGCCTTTCTCAAAGCCGACCGCTACGCTGCTTTCTCCGGTGTGGAACTGCTGGAAGTGGCGCCGGGACGGGCGAAAGCCCGGATGCAGGTGCGGGAGATGCACCTCAACGCCGGAAATGTGGTGCAGGGCGGCGCTCTTTTTACGCTTGCCGACCTGACCTTTGCGGCGGCGGTCAACGCCTACGGCAACCTGGCGGTGTCGGTCGAGACCAGCATCCGTTACTTCAAAAGTGTGGGAAGCGGGACGCTGTTCGCGGAAGCCCGGGTGCTGCACCTGCACCGGAAGCTCGCCACGGTGGAAGTGACGATCACCGGCGAGGAGCAGGAATTAATCGCTCTGTTCACCGCAACTGCCTACCGCAAAGATACTCCGCTGGAACCGGGAACATGATGCCGCTGCAAATCAAACAAACGGCGGACGGTTCCCCGACGCTTTACCTCCCGGAACGGAACGAGTCCTACCATTCCATGAACGGCGCTGTGCAGGAGTCCCTGCATGTCTACATTCAGGCGGGATTCAATCACTGCCGGAAAGACCGCATCCATGTGCTGGAGATGGGGTTCGGTACGGGTCTCAATGCTTTCCTCACGGCTTTGGAAGCCAAAAAACGCCGGGTAGAGGTGACCTACACTGCGCTGGAGAAATATCCTTTGCCTGCCGGAATCGTCCGCCAACTCAGGTATTCCGACCGGGAGGACGATCTCTTTCGCCGGTTGCACGACGCGGCGTGGGAGCGGCCTGTGCCGTTGACGCCGGCTTTTACCTTACATAAGATAAAGACTGATTTCGCCGGTTACGATTATTCCGGCGGCTACGATGTTGTCTACTACGATGCTTTTGCGCCCGACAAGCAACCGGAAGCCTGGTCGCCGGCGCTGTTCGAGGCGCTCTACGCAGCGATGCTTCCCGGCGGGATTCTCACTACTTACTGCGCCAAAGGAGCGGTCCGCCGGATGATGCGGCAAGCCGGCTTTGCTGTCGAACGAATCCCGGGTCCGCCGGGAAAAAGGGAGATGCTGCGGGCGGAGGCTCAGCCGCTTTTATAATTTTAAAGAAGCAGATATAATATTATAACTTACCTCATTAGAAGGGGACTGCATCCTGCTCCGTGCGATTCCGAAGGAGTTCTATATAATAGCCCCCCGAAGTTTAGAATTTAAAATTGATTCCCCCCATCAGGCTGAATTTCCGGGCGGGATAACCGTACCAGAGGTCGTAGTCCTGGAAGCAGAGGTTGTCCAGCTTCACGAAAAAAGAGAAAGCATCGCTCAGCGAGTAAGTCCCTTTCAGGCTGAGGTCGTGAATGTTTTTCATCCGGACGGCGGTGTTGCCGGACAAGGCTTTCCGGCCTGTTTCCAGGTGGTAGGCGGCGTGTACCCGGAAGGGGATGAGGGGGATTTTCAGGCCTGCCGCCAGGTCGGCGGTGAACGCCGGTTTTTGCCAGGCTTCCAGCCGGCAGGCGGGCGCTTCCTGGGGTACGACGCCCGATAACCGGCTCACGTGCCACTTCCGGTACGCCCATTTCAAACCGAAATGCAACAGGTCCTGGTAAGCATAACTAAATTCGCCGCCCAGTTTGAATGCGCGGGCGTGAGCGTATTGGGGAACAATGGCTTGCGTCAGCGGAGCGAAGGTGTTTTCCACCATCCCCTGCAATACCTGCGTGTTCAGGAAGAAATGTTCGTCGCGCACCCACTGGTACCCGGTGAACAAATCCATGCCGAAGTCCGGCGCGGGCTGGACGCGGACGCCCACCGTTCCGTCGAAAGGCGTTTTGGAGTCGTACAACCGGTAGGCGGGACTGAGGTAGCGGTTTTCGTAGTAGCTCTCATACAGGCTGTTGTCGCGGATGCCTCCCTTCGCCGACAGGTAGAAAAGGACGGCGGAGGAAGTGTGCCAGCGGAGCCGGATGTCCGGCGCCAGGCGGAATGTTTTGACGCCTCCGGCTTGCAGGTCGGCGCGGATGCCCAGGCGGGCGCTCCGCTCTTCATCGCCGAAGGCAAGGTAGGGATTGAACGACAGCGTTGTATAACCGGAACGGCCGAAGGTCTTGGCGGGATCACCGGAAAGCGCATCGTAAAACGGATGCCCCGTGCGGCTGTACGCATAATGTTTCACGGCGCCTGCCACCCCGATAAACCGGGCAAACAGGTCGAAATCCGCCCGGATCCGGTTTTCGGTTCGTCCGGGCATCTCCGCAATCTCTCCGCGTTTCTGGTGGAAACGGGTGTAGGCGAGGTTCACTTTGTAGGCAACGGCCTCATTCGCGGCAGATTCGATTCCGGTATGCACCCGGAACAGGTTGTCCGTCTGGTTTTCGGTGGGGATAAAAGGGTATGCCGCGGGCGTATCCCACAGCAGCAGGCCGTAATAGTTGAACGCCGAGCGGGTGTACTGCGCCCCGGCAAACAGTTGCAGGGATTCGAACCGGTGGCGGTAGTCCACGCCGGCAATGTTGTCGTTGATCTTCATCTTTTGGGGCAACCGCGCAACGGCGGTACGGCTCGACCGGTGCGATCCGAAAAGACTCAGCCGGTCGGCATCCGAATGAAGAACCTGGTAACCCGCATCGGCATCGGCATCCAGCCGGGAACCGGCGCCGAAATCCACGTATCCTCTTTTCCGGCTGGTCGCAAAACCGGGGAAGTAATTCGTTGCATCCAACTGCCGGTAGTACGAAGGCACTAAGTAGTCCGGCAGGTAGTTGGAAAACTCCACCGGCGATCCGGGCGCTTCCGGCGCCTTGATTTCCGGCAACTGGTTCATCTTATGCACTTCGCGAAGCGAGGGCGTATATTCTTTTTCCAG
>JAIRSN010000189.1 GCA_031255425.1 Dysgonamonadaceae bacterium | reverse complement strand
ATAAGTGTGCTGTGGAACGAAACTTCGCCGAAGATACTTGCCGGCGAATGCGTGGGCTCCGGAATCTCCAACAGGGGTTCCGGAGTGTTTTGCAGCAGCCGCGGAATAAACGACAACTGCTTGGGGGACATACCCAAAGGTTTGGGGGACATACCCGAAAGCTTGGGGGACATACCCGAAGGCTTGGGGGACATACCCGAAGGCCTGGGGGACATACCCGAAAGCTTGGGGGACATACCCGAAGGCCTGGGGGACATACCCGAAGGCTTGGGGGACATACCCGAAGGCTTGGGGGACATACCCCGGCGCTTGGAAAAACGATTCAAGAACCCTGTTGACAACGACGAGAACGATGATTCAACCCGCCTTTGGCTTGCAGGGACACATTTTAAATATCTTTTATTTACAAATTAAATTAACATTAATTCTATGCACAGAGCAGATTTTATTCCGCGCAAAGACGCGGATCTCCTCCAGTGGACAGCCAACTTTACAGTTTCTTTGGCTAAAATTTACGAACGGGTGGGATTTCCCTATCCAAGTTATCAAAAACTTGTGGCTCTGAGAGATGATTTCAAGAGCAAGTATGCAATTGCCGAGGCACCGGAAACGCGCACGAAGGCGACGGTACGCCAAAAAACGGAAGCGCGCACGGCGCTCGTAGCTGCGCTGCGGCAAGCGGCGTCGGAGTATCTCACGCACAACCACCTGTTGAGCGATTCCGATCGCAACAACCTGGGACTGCCGATTCACAAAAAAGACCACCAACCGTCGCCCGTGGCTGATACAAAGCCCGAAACGGATGTGGACACGTCGATAATCGGCCGCCTGACCATCCACTTTTTTGAAGTCGGAAGGCCGCACAAAAAAGGAAAACCCGCCGGTCAACACGGCGCGGAAATCGCATGGGTCATGTCCGAAACGCCTGTCACCGAGTGGACTGACTTGATTCACTCGCAAATCGACACCAATTCGCCGCTTACGCTGGAGTTCAAAAACAGCGAGCGTGGCGAAACCATCTATTTCGCCCTCCGATGGGAAAACACCCGGGGCGAAAAAGGTCCGTGGTCGGAGATCGAAAGCGCTATTATACCTTGATTTAGATGTATAATTAAACCGTGGGGTGGAGTTTTCTCCGCCCCTTTTTTTACCGTTTTTTTTCAAAAATAAAATCGTAAACAAATGATTCGGAAGGAAGATTTAAACATTGTTTTTATGGGTACGCCCGACTTTGCGGTCGAGAGCCTCCGCGCACTGGTGGAGGGGGGATACCGGGTGGCGGGCGTGGTGACGATGCCCGATAAACCGGTCGGGAAGCACCAGAGCGTTCCGCAGGCGAGCGCGGTGAAACGCTACGCGCTGTCGCAGCATCTGCCGCTGCTTCAACCGGATAACCTCAAGGACGGGGACTTCCTGGAGGCGTTGCGGGCGTGGAACGCGGCGTTGCAGATTGTGGTCGCCTTCCGCATGTTGCCCGAAGTGGTCTGGGCGATGCCCCGCCTGGGTACCTTCAACCTGCACGCTTCCCTGCTGCCGCAATACCGCGGTGCCGCGCCCATCAACTGGGCGCTGATCAACGGGGAAACGGAAACGGGGGTGACTACTTTTTTCCTTGCGCAAGCGATTGATACCGGCGCAATTATCGCGCAAGCAAAAACACCGGTTGCCGAAACCGACAACGCCGGAAGCCTCCACGACCGGCTGATGCGGATGGGCGCGGACCTGGTCGTCGAAACGGTGGACGCCATCCGGGACGGCTCGGCGAATCCCGTCGCGCAATCCGAAGCGATGCCCCTCCGGACGGCATTGAAACCGGCGCCGAAAATTTTCAAAGAAACGTGTCGAATTGATTGGAACAGAAGTGCTAAGGAGGTCTGCGACTTTATCCGGGGGCTGTCCCCCTACCCTGCCGCCTTCACGGAGTTGATGACGGAAAAGGGCGCCGCGCTGACATTCAAAATATTCGAGGCGGAACGGATGCTCCTGCCGCACGGGCTGCCTCCCGGAAGGATGGTGTCGGACGGCAAAACGTTTTTAAACATCTCCACCCCGGACGGGTTTGTCGGGGTGAAGGAACTGCAACAAGCCGGGAAAAAGCGGATGCCTGCCGGCGATTTCCTGCGGGGAAACGGGCACCTACTCTAACGCCGCACGGGGACGGGTGGCGCGCTTCCCGCGTTTTTCCATAAACCGCTCACCGTATTGGCGTTCGGCTTCCTGATACGCAAAAACTTTCGCGGCAGAAACGACTTTCATGAATTTTTCGAGGTATTCTTCCTCCAACTGCGCTTCTTTCAAGCGGGTTTGGACGGCGAGTTCGACCAGCTTGCGGTAGGTTTCCTCCGCTACCGGCTGTTGCGCTTTCCGGGCGGTGCGGACGGCGCGGATTTCCTTGCGCAACGCCTTGTTCAGCTCGAACTTTTTCAGGTGAAATTCGTCGGCGAGATGCCAGAAACCGGTCTTTTCTTCGTCCGTGAGGTTCATTTTCAGGGTGATAAATTCGCGCCTTTCGACCTTGAATTTTTCAAAATCGGCTTTCGCATCTTTCCAGCGTTCAGCGCGTTGCGCCTGCAATGCACCCGCGCTCAGGGCACAGAGGAGGCAGAGGGATAACAGTCTTTTTTTCATTTTCGTAATTGTTTAAAAAGTAAATTAAAAGGGGTCCGGGCTTATTCCGGATCGTCGAGATACACCGTTTCGTGGTAGCGATTGTCTACCAGTTGGTCTTCGTAATATTCGTAAAACGCTTCGACATCTGCCACCGGAATCCGGTCTAAACCATCGGCGGACGGGCGGACAAACAGCTTGATCATCAGTGAGATTCCGACAAACATGGCTGCCATGTAGAGCCAGGGTTTTACGCGCTCCCAGCGGGTTACGGGGGCGGTTTCCGGGGCGGTTTTCTCCGGAAGCTGCGCCATGATCCGGGTTGTCAATCCGTCGAAATACCCGTCGGGTACGTTCCATGCGTTGGTATTTTTCAGCTTGTCCAGCGGACTTGTTTTTTCGTTCATACGATTTATTTATAGCTATTTCCGTTTTTGTTTTACCTTGATATTGACTTTGGGCGGAGGGAAAAGTTTAACCGGCAGTCAAAAAATCTTCGATTTTTTTCGCGGCATGGTGGTAGGATGCCTTCAGGGCGCCGACGGAGGTGCCGGTGATTTCCGACATTTCTTCGTAAGGCATGTCTTCGAAATAGCGCAGGTTGAATACGATGCGTTGTTTTTCCGGCAACAGGCGGATGGCGTTCCGGAACTTGACCTGCGCGGCGTCGCCGTCGAAATAAGCGTCCGCCTCCATCCGCTCCGCCCGGGAATCGCCTTCCCTGTCGATGGACAAATGGCTGTGCGAACGCTGCTTATGCAGGAACGTGAGGCTTTCGTTGATCGCAATCCGGTAGAGCCAGGTCGACAGTTTGGCGTCGCCCCTGAAAAGCTCGATGCTCATCCACGCCTTGATAAACGTGTTTTGCAGCAGGTCGTTGGCATCGTCGTGCGACAGCACCATCTTCCGGATTTGCCAGTACAGCTTTTCGCCGTAAAAATCGACAATCCGCTCGAACGCATTCCGTTGCGCGGAGGCATCGCCGCCCCGCAGATGCTTCAGGATTTCTTCTTCGTTATAAAATTTCATGTATTTAAATGAATAGCGAAGACAAATGTAAGAAGAATTTGACTTATATTTGCATCCGAAAATCAAATAAAAACGGTTCGTATGAAATTTACATCCTTTGCAATGCCTCTATTCGAGCGCGCCATCCGCGATTACCATCAGTGGGATAGCGTCGAGGCGGAAATTCAAAACCCTCACCCCGTGAAAACCATCGAATATTATCTTTACCTTAAAAACTGGATCGATACGGTTCAATGGCACCTGGAAGATATTATTCGCGACCCTGCCATCGACCCTGTCAAAGCGTTGCAAATCAAACGCACAATCGACCGGTCGAATCAAGACCGTACCGACCTGGTCGAACTGATAGACAGTTACTTTCTCGAAAAATACAAAGACGTTCCGGTCGGAAGCGGGGCAACGATCAACACCGAAAGCCCGGCATGGGCAATCGACCGGCTGTCTATTCTCGCCCTGAAAATATACCACATGCAGGAAGAAGTGAACCGCCAAGACACCGGCGAGGCGCACCACCAGGCGGTCGAACGGAAACTGTCGGTGCTGTTGGAACAAAAGGCAGACCTCTCCTCCGCCATCGACCAACTGCTGCAAGACATCGCATCGGGAAAGAAGTACATGAAAGTTTACAAGCAAATGAAAATGTACAACGACCCTTCCCTGAATCCGGTTCTTTACGGGAAAAAGTAAGCGATGGCATGCACGCTGGTGATACGGCTGTCTGCCCTGGGGGATGTTGCAATGACGATTCCCGTTGTTTATTCGGTGGCGAACCGTTACCCCGGCGATACTTTCCTGTTGCTCACGAAGCGGCCGCTGCTGCCGCTGTTTATCAACCGTCCGCCGAACCTGGAGATTGTTCCGGTCGACACCGGGGACGCACACCGGGGCATCGCCGGCGTATGGAAACTGCTCCGGGAATTAGACAAAAGAAACATCGACCGGGTAGCCGATTTGCACCGGGTATTGCGTTCGGCGGTTATCGGCGCCTATTTCAAACGGAAGGGGAAGCCGGTCGCCGTCATCGACAAGGACAAGCGAAGCAAGCGGAACCTGACGCGAAGGCACCACAAGCAATTCACCCCGCTGGCATCCTCTTTCGAACGTTACCAAAATGTTTTTGAAGCATTGGGATACGATGCCGCTCCGGATTTCGTTTCCCTGTTTGCCTTCCGCGACCGGAAGGAAGAAACGCGGATCGGCATCGCCCCGTTCGCAAAGCACGGCGCGAAGGTTTATCCGCTCGGCAAAATGGAGGAAGTCGTCCGGCAGTTGAGCGCGCAACCTTCCACCAGCCTGTTTTTATTTGGCGGAAAAGAAGACCGTTACCCTTTGGAGCGTTGGGCGGAAAACTACGGGCAGGGGCGCGTCGCGTCGGTGGCGGGACGGTTGACCTTCCCGGAGGAGCTTGCCCTGATGAACAGTTTAGACCTGATGCTTTCGATGGATTCCGCCAACATGCACCTGGCGTCGCTGGTGAACGTTCCGGTCGTTTCCGTCTGGGGCGCGACGCATCCTTATGCAGGATTTTACGGATACAACCAATCGCCTGCGGACGCGATCCAGGTGGAGATGGATTGCCGTCCCTGTTCCGTTTTCGGCAACAAACCCTGCCGGAGAGGCGATTTCGCCTGCATGGAAAGCATCGCACCGGAGACGATTGTCGAAAAAATAAGGGCGCATCTGGTCTGATTATTTTTTACGGCTAACAAAAAAATAGTACCTTTGCAGACTGTCAAAAAGAATAATTATACAAATATGGAAAAAAATGCGAAAATATATGTCGCCGGGCACACGGGCTTAGTCGGCTCCGCCCTGGTAAAAAATCTGCAAAGCAAAGGGTACACGCATATTTTCGGACGAACGATCGACGAACTGGATTTAATGAATCAACAAGCCGTCTTCGATTTCTTTGAGCGGGAAAAGCCGGAATATGTTTTTCTGGCCGCAGCCAAAGTCGGCGGAATCGTTGCCAACAACACCTACCGGGGTCAGTTCATTTACGAGAACTTGCAAATACAAAACAATGTGATTCATGCCGCTTACAAAAACGGGGTGAAGAAACTGTTATTCCTGGGGTCGACCTGCATCTACCCGGGCGAAGCGCCTCAGCCGATGCGCGAAGACTGCCTGCTGACGTCCCCCCTGGAATACACCAACGAGCCGTATGCCCTCGCCAAAATAGCCGGCATCAAGATGTGCGAAAGTTATAATCTTCAATACGGGACGAACTTCATTGCCGTCATGCCGACCAACCTTTACGGTCCCAACGACAACTTCGACCTGGAGAAGTCGCATGTTTTGCCTGCCCTGCTGCGCAAGGTGCATTTGGCGCAATGCCTGATGCACGACAATTGGGACGCTATCCGGAAAGACCTGAACCGGTTGCCGGTAGAAGGCGTTTCGGGGGACGGCTCGCAGGAAGCCATTCAAGGAAAATTGGACAAATACGGTATTCAAAAAGGCAGCGTGGAAATCTGGGGCACCGGCAAACCGATGCGGGAATTTCTCTGGAGTGAAGAAATGGCCGATGCCTGCGTCTATGTAATGGAAAAGGTCAATTTCAGCGACCTGAAGCCGGAAGGAAAAGAGATTCGCAATACACATATTAATATAGGTACGGGGAAAGAAGTTTCCATCCGCCGGTTGGCAGAGATAATCGCGGAGAAGACCGCCTACAAAGGGCGTTTCAACTTCAATGCCGGCAAACCGGACGGCACCATGCGCAAACTCACCGACCCGTCCAAGTTGCATCAACTCGGATGGCATCATCAAATAGAGATAGAACAGGGAATAGAAAAATTGTATAATTGGTATTTGAAAAATTAAATCATGGGAAAAACAGCATTAATCACCGGCATCACCGGGCAGGACGGAGCTTATCTGTCGGAATATTTAATCAAAAAGGGATATACGGTACACGGTATTAAACGGAGAGCGTCGTTATTCAATACCGACCGGATCGATCACCTCTACCAGGATCCGCAATCCGAAGAACGCAACCTGATTCTCCACTACGGCGACATGACCGATTCGATGAATCTGACGCGCATCATCGGCGAAGTTCAGCCGGACGAAATCTACAATCTGGCGGCGCAAAGCCATGTGAAAGTAAGTTTCGACACGCCGGAATATACAGCCAATGTAGACGGCTTGGGCACGTTGCGCATCCTGGAAGCGGTTCGCCTGCTGGGACTGATTCCGAAGACGCGCATCTATCAGGCGTCCACTTCCGAGCTGTACGGGTTGGTACAGGAGATACCGCAGAAGGAGACGACTCCGTTTTATCCGAGAAGTCCCTATGCCGTAGCGAAAATGTACGCCTACTGGATTACCGTCAATTACCGCGAAGCATATAATATGTATGCCTGCAACGGTATTTTGTTCAATCACGAATCGCCGCTTCGGGGCGAAACGTTTGTGACAAGAAAAGTGACAAGAGCCTTGTCCCGGATTGCATTGGGGATTCAAAAGGACGTCTATATGGGAAATCTTTCCAGCAAGCGCGACTGGGGACACGCAAAGGATTACATCAAAGCCATGTACCTGATCCTTCAGCAAGACGGTCCGGACGATTACGTGATCGCTACCGGAGTCACCACGACCATCCGCGACTTTATCTCGAAGGCCTTTCGTGAAATCGGTGTAAACATTGCATTTAACGGCGAAGGGGCACACGAAACCGGCACGATCGAAAGCATCCATACGGATGTCTTTGTAAACAAGATAGGAGCGCCTTACTTAGCCCCGCTTCAAAAAAGAATCGGAGAAAAGGTCGTCAAAGTAGATCCCAAATATTTCCGTCCTACGGAAGTGGAATTGCTGATCGGCGACGCAACCAAAGCGCGCACCAAACTGTCGTGGGAACCGAAATACACCTTAGACACACTTATCGAAGACATGATGGCGGGCGACGTAAAAGAAATGAAAAAAGAGGCTTACCTGAAGGAAGGCGGTTACCGGATTATGAACTATTTCGAGTAAGGAAAAGTGAAAATTGCGATTATAGGGTTGGGTTATGTCGGATTGCCGTTAGCGCGATTGTTCGCGACCAAGTATCCGGTTGTAGGATTTGATATAAACAAGAAACGGGTCTGCGAACTTCGGTCCGGTTACGACTGCACGCTGGAAGTTTCCGGGGAAATACTGCAATCGGTTTTAGTAAAAGAAAATCCGGTATCAATCAATGAAAAAGGATTATTTTGCAGCAACAATGCCGACGATATAAAAGCGTGCAATTTTTACATCGTCACCGTTCCGACTCCGGTAGACAAATACAATCATCCGGATCTGACATCCTTGAAAAAAGCAAGCGAAACCGTAGGGAAAGTCCTCTCCAAAGGCGATATTGTCGTGTACGAATCGACGGTTTATCCGGGGGCGACCGAAGAAGACTGCATTCCGGTCATAGAAGCTGTTTCCGGGCTGAAATTCAACACCGGCTTTTTCGCCGGCTATTCACCTGAACGGATCAATCCGGGGGACAAAGAGCATACGGTTGAAAAAATAAAAAAAATAACCTCCGGCTCCACTCCGGAGACAGCCCGGAAAGTCGACGCGCTTTACCGGTCGGTCGTCAGTGCCGGGACGCATTTGGCGCCGAGCATCAAAGTGGCCGAAGCGTCCAAAGTCATCGAAAATTCGCAACGCGACATCAACATTGCATTTGTCAACGAATTGAAAAAGATATTCGACAAAATGAATATTGATACAAACGCGGTCCTGGAAGCTGCCGGAACAAAATGGAACTTCCTGAACTTCAAACCCGGCTTAGTGGGAGGACATTGCACGGGAGTAGATCCGTATTACCTGGCTCAAAAAGCGCAGGAATACGGCTATCATCCCGAAATCATTTTAGCCGGCCGGCGCCTGAACGACAGCATGGGCGAATACATCGGATCGCAAGCGGTGAAAGAAATGATCAAAAAAGGAATCCCGGTGAAAAATTCCGATATTCTCATCCTCGGAATAACGTTCAAAGAAAATTGCCCGGATGTGCGCAACACCAAAGTAGTGGATGTGGTGAACGCTTTAAAAGAATACGATGCAAACATCACCATCTACGATCCGTGGGCGGATCCCGAAGAAGTTGAGCGGGAATACGGCCTGCACATCACCAAACAATTACCCCAAAGAAAATTCGATGCCATAATTACGGCGGTTATTCACAATGAATTTAATGCGATTGATTTGCTTTCTTTGCAAAAGGAGAACAGCGTTTTATATCGTTTTAAAACCGGAAAATAAAACAAATAGAACCCCGTCAATGTATCAAAAGTATCTGAAACGCATAATTGATTTTGTATCGGCATTAATGGGATTAATCCTTTTATCGCCGGTTCTTGTTGTTTTGATTTTTGTTTTAAGCATGGTCAATAAAGGAAATCCGTTCTTTTTCCAACAACGCCCGGGCAAAGGCGGCCGATTGTTTACAATAGTCAAGTTCAAAACCATGAACGATAAAAAAGACGAATCCGGGAATTTACTTCCGGATATGCAACGGGTAACAAAAGCCGGAAATTTCATCCGTAAATACTCCCTGGATGAACTGCCCAACCTCTGGAATATCTTATCCGGGAACATGAGTTTGATAGGTCCTCGCCCGCTACTGAAAGAGTACCTGCCTCTGTACAGCCCCGAACAGGCAAAACGGCACGATATTTGCCCCGGAGTTACAGGCTGGGCCCAGGTTAATGGGCGGAATGCAATCAGCTGGGAGCAAAAATTCAAATTGGATAGCTGGTATGTTGAAAATATTTCATTGGCTTTGGATCTGAAAATATTCTTTCTGACATTGACGAAAGTCTTTCAAACAAAAAACGTAAATATGTCGGAACAACAGACAATGGAACTGTTCAATGGTAATAATTAAAGAACGATATGTACAGGATCTGGATCTCACCGCCGCATCTGTCCGGAAAAGAGATGGAATATATAGCGGACGCCTTTCGCAAGAATTGGATTACGACGCAAGGGGATAATGTAACCGGTTTTGAGCAGGACATTCAATCCTACCTGGGCGAAACAACAGAAGCCGTGGTTGTAAACTCCGGAACATCTGCCCTGCATCTGGCGTTAATGTTGCTGGACGTAAAGAAAAACGACAATGTGATTTGCCAGGATTTTACTTTTGCCGCTACCGTCAATCCCATTGTCTATTTAGGCGCGAAACCGGTGTTGGTGGACAGCGAAAAGCAAACATGGAACATCTCTCCTGCATTTCTGGAAAAAGCCGTACAAGACTGTATACAAAAAGGCAAAAAGCCCAAAGTGATTATTTGGGTCAACTTGTACGGAATGCCGGCGCAAATCCGTGAAATCCGCGAAATCGCACAGAAATACGACATTGCGCTGCTGGAAGACGCCGCCGAATCGTTCGGTTCTTCTTATCAGGGGAAAAAATGCGGCACTTTCGGCGATATTTCCGTCTTTTCATTCAACGGCAACAAAATAATTACCACATCGGGAGGCGGCGCATTGCTGTCTGCCGATAAAAATCACATCCGCAAAGCGCGGTCGCTGGCGTCGCAAGCCCGCGACGAAGCGCACTGGTATCAACATTCCCGGATCGGATACAATTACGGGATGAGCAATATCATCGCCGGTATCGGCCGCGGACAAATGACGGCGCTGGAAGACCGCGTCGAAGCGCGGAGGCATAACCACCGGTTTTACAAAGAGGCTTTTGCCGGTATCGCCGGCGTGACCGTTCACCAGGAACCGGACAAGCATTACCTGTCGAACCATTGGTTGTCGTGCCTGTTGATAGAACCGGAATTGACCGGAGGCATTGATTGCGGTATCCTCCGTGAAAAATTGACCGAAGCCGGTATCGAAGCGCGTTTTTTGTGGAAACCCATGCATTTGCAGCCGGTATTCAAAAAGTGTCCTTTCTACGGCGACGGCACGTCCGAAAATTTATTCAGGAAAGGATTATGCCTGCCTTCCGGATCTAATTTGACGGAAAAGGAACGAAACGAGATCGCCCAGGTGATAAAAAATATATTGTCACGGGAATGAATACAATTGTGTAAATTTGCTCCCGCGCAGGCGGGTGAATTTTGATTTTGAAAAAATGCACAAAATATGGTTAAAATTTTATCTTTTTATGCTACCTTTGTGCGATGTTGGTTGATAAATAAATATATCGAATGATTACTCTAAAACGATTTCTCAGTTTCCTTTTTTCCCGGATAGAAAAAACGCCTTTTTTGCCCAAATGGATCATCTTCGGATTGGATATTTTTATCGTCTTTGTCGCTTTTACCGTTTCGTACCTGATCTGCTCAAGTTTGACAAATGCGGCATACAATGTCAAGGCATACATCGTGAAATCGGCGCTCTGCCTTATCGTTACAGGGGGATTTTTCTTTGCTTTCAAAACCTACCAGGGAATAATACGCTACTCGGGATTCAAAGATGCCCTGCGGGTGTTCGCCGCATTGCTCTGCACCACCATCGTACTCATTATCGTCAACACAGTCGTAGGAGCGTTTAACACGCATTTCATTATTATGCCGAACACCGGCTTCTTTATCAACTTTATTTTAGCCTTTACGTCCGTCTTCCTCTGCAAAATGTCTATCCGCCTGCTGTTTGACTATGCAAAAACAAACGATCCGGAGAAAAACAAAAAAGTGAATGTCCTGACGTACCGGGTTAATCCGGCGAATGTCGGGCTGGTCCGGCTAATCAACCATTCGAAAACATTGAAGTACAAGGGAATCGGCTTTATCTGCCCGGAAGCGAGCGTCGCCAACAAGCGAATCGCCAGCCTGCCGGTTTATCATATAAATGATGTATTTCAAAATGAAAAAATATTGGCGCAATTTCACGCAATCGTTATCAATCCGAAAGAAATAGAACGAAGTGAAAAACAGTTGCTGCTGGATTTGTGCATCAAACACGGGAAAAGCCTGTTGTCTACGCCGCCGATGGAAGACTGGAGCGGGGAAACCAACGAACTCAAAAAGCTGAAGAAAGTAAAAATTGAAGACCTCCTGCAACGGATCCCAATCGAGATAGACATTGAATCGATTGCCAAAAATTTGAAATGTAAAACCTTAATGATTACGGGAGCCGCCGGTTCAATCGGGAGTGAAATCGTAAGGCAAGTAAGCAAATTCGATGTCGGATCGCTGTTGATTTGCGACATTGCCGAAAGCCCGCTGCACGAAATCAGTATGGAAATGTTCGATAAATATCCGCATATCCAATGCCAGTCAATCATTGCCGACGTCAGGAATCACGACGTGATGGAGCATATTTTCAAGACATACAAACCGAATCTGGTTTACCATGCGGCTGCATATAAACACGTTCCGCTGATGGAAACGCATCCGAGCGAGGCAATTCACACCAATGTGGTGGGAACGAAAATCGTCGCCGACCTTGCCGTCCAATACAACGCGGAAGTCTTTATCATGATTTCGACGGATAAGGCTGTCAATCCCAGCAATGTGATGGGAGCCTCCAAGCGGATTGCGGAAATGTACGTGCAATCGCTTTTCAAAAAGCTGAAAGAAGAGGAAAAAGGCGGCCAACCGGTCACGCGCTTTATCACCACCCGGTTCGGGAATGTATTGGGTTCCAACGGCTCGGTGATTCCCCGCTTTGAAAAACAAATCAACCGGGGAGGCCCGGTGACGGTGACGCATCACGACATTTACCGCTATTTCATGACCATATCGGAAGCGTGCCGCCTGGTATTGGATGCCGGAAATTTCGGTAAAGGGGGTGAGGTTTTTGTTTTTGATATGGGCGAACCCGTGAAGATACGGGACATGGCGGAAAAAATGATCCGCCTGGCAGGACTGGTTCCGAATGTCGATATTAACATTGTCTATTCGGGGTTGCGTCCGGGAGAAAAACTGTACGAAGAACTGCTGTACGACGACGAAACCGTGATACCGACACACAATCCGAAGATAAAAATCGGTTCCGTGAAGGAATACGATCACGAGGATGTGAAAGAGTCGATTGCAACGCTGCTGAAAATGACGAAAACCTGTACGCCGAAGCAAATCGTCGAACAGATGGAGAAAATAGTGCCTGAATTTGTCAGCCAAAATCCTGCTTATTCGAAATAAAACACGGTTTCCGGGCGTCCGGAAAGCATCTCTTGGGTAAAATATTCATTCAATTTCTATATAAAACGTTCATAATTTAAATTTTAATCCATTTACGCATGAAAAATATTGCTTTGCTTTTTATGATCGCGATCGGGCTGTATGGCTGTGGGAGCGTGCCGATTACCGGCCGGCAACAATTAAACCTGGTTTCCGACAGCGAAGTCCTGTCGCTGAGTTTGCAGGAATACAACAGTTACATTCAAACGGCAAAAAAGTCGACAAACAAGACCGCCGAGGCGCTGGTCGAAAAAGTCGGGCGGAAAATCGCCGGAGCCGTTGAATCTTACTTCAAAGTGACGGGGCAGGAAGCGCTCCTGTCGAACTACAAGTGGGAATTTAACCTGGTCGAGGAGCCGCAGGTCAATGCGTTCTGTATGCCTGGGGGGAAAATAGTCGTTTATACGGGAATTTTGCCCTACACACAGGATGAAACGGGGTTGGCCGTCGTACTGGGGCATGAAGTGGGGCACGCGATTGCGAAACATGCCAACGAACGGATGTCGCAACAAATCGCGCTGGGGTACGGTGAAACGGCCATCGGCGCTGCGTTGGGCAAATCGTCTGCGACCGTTCAATCGATCGGCTCGATCGTGTACGGATTGGGCACGAAAGTCGGTGTGACGCTGCCGTTTAACAGGAAACAGGAATTGGAAGCCGATCACCTGGGGCTGGTCTTGATGGCCATCGCCGGATACGACCCGAATGCCGCCATCCCGTTTTGGGAACGGATGTCGCAACAGGGCGGAAGCGCTCTCGAACTGCTTAGCACCCACCCCTCCGACAATACCCGCATCGCGGAAATCAGAAAGGAACTGCCGGATGCGATGGAATATTACAACGCTATCTGGGGGAACGGCGCGCCTGTAAGCGCTCCGTCGGGCAGTTCCAAAGGCGATTGGCATTTTTAGACACGCAGTGTCCCTTATATTTAAAGGAATACGGTGTATCTGCTTAACCGCTGGTTATCATCATCCTGTACCTGTATATATAATGAATAATAAAACGTGAGATACGGTATTCTATGCTTTGCAAATCAGGCGGCGCCTTCGGCTCGCCTGGTTTTTCTTTTTTGGCGGCGCAGTCCGGAGGGTTGCGCGTAGCGCAAAAACCTCATTTCCACCTAATTTTTAATAACAAAACAACCTCAGGCGGCGCAGCCGCTTTTATAATTTTAAAGGACTACGGTGTATTTGCTACGCAGAGGGGACTGCTTCCTTAAAATATAAAAGCGGCTGCGGCATAGGAGGGACTGCTTCCTTAAAATATAAAAGCGGCTGCGCCGCCGGGAGTTCCCGAAAGTTACTTTTAAACCTGATTCTTGCTTTCGGGAGTTCCCGAAAGTTATTTTACAACTGTATTCATGCTTTCGGGAGTTCCCGGAAGTTACTTTACAACTGAATTCATGCTTTCGGGAGTTCCCGAAACCATTTTTTAAACTTGATTTATGCTTTCGGGAACTCCCGAAACCATTTTTTAAACTTGATTTATGCTTTCGGGAGTTCCCGAAACTATTTTTTAAACTTGATTTATGCTTTCGGGAGTTCCCGAAACCATTTTTTAAACTTGATTTATGCTTTCGGGAGTTCCCGAAACCATTTTTTAAACTTGATTTATGCTTTCG
>JAIRSN010000157.1 GCA_031255425.1 Dysgonamonadaceae bacterium | reverse complement strand
ACAACTCGCTTCGCTCAAACAGTAATCCGTTTTTAACGCCGTCGGCATCGAGCGGTTGTTTCCGCCTCGAAGCCTAGGCCGGGGGGGCGGAGTCCGGAGGGCGGCAGCACAACCCGCGGGGTTGGAGGCGCAGCCTCTTTTATCTATATATGGTGTGATGAAACATCCGCGCACGTATTGGCATCGCACGCTGCGCAGCCGCTTTTATATTTTAAAGAGGCATGGCATACCTGCCGAACAACCGTTTTTTCGCCAGGTCCTCATACTCGGTACCCGGGCGGCCGTAGTTGCAGTAAGGATGGATGCTGATTCCGCCGCGCGGCGTGAAAAACCCGGAAATCTCCAGGTATTTCGGTTGCATCAGGGCGACCAGGTCTTTCAGGATAATGTTTACGCAGTCCTCGTGGAAGGCGCCGTGGTTCCGGAAGCTGAACAGGTAGAGCTTCAAACTCTTGCTCTCTACCATTCTCCGGTCCGGGATATAGTCGATGAGGAGGGTGGCAAAGTCCGGCTGGCCCGTGACGGGACACAGGCTGGTGAACTCCGGACAGTTCAGCCGTACCCAGTAGTCGTTTTCCGGATGCCGGTTTTCAAAGGTTTCCAATACGCCGGGATGGTACTCCTGCCGGTATTCGGTTTTACCGCCGAGCAGCGTTAATTCTTGTTTTTTCATATACTTCTAATCCTGTTTTTCGTAGTTTGCACGCGGGACATTGACCGCAACCGTCTGCGGGAATGCCGTTGTAGCAGGTTAATGTTTCCTTTTTAATCAGGTCAAACACGCCGAGTTCGTCTGCCAACGCCCAGGTCTCGGCCTTGCTCAGCCACATCAGGGGCGTGTGGAGGATAAACTGCTCGTCCATCGAGAGGTTCAGCGTGGCGTTGGCGGAACGGATAAACGTGTCCCGGCAGTCGGGATAGCCGCTGTAATCGGCTTGCGAAACGCCGGTTACGATGTCGCGAATCCCGTGCGAACGGGCGATGACGGCGGCAAAGGTCAGGAAGAATAAATTCCGTCCCGGGACGAAGGTGTTCGGGTAGGCGCCCGCCGGCTGTTCCTGATCCATAACCATGTCGTGTTGCGTCAGCGAATTTTGCGACAGCCGGCTGATAACGGTGGCGTCCAGCAACTGGAACGCAACGCCCGCCCGCGCAGCAATCTGCCGGGCAACCTCCACCTCCGGCGCGTGCCGCTGTCCATAAGTGATGCACAACGCCCTTACGCCGGCAAAGCGTTGCAATGCCCAGAAGAGGCAAGTCGTCGAATCTTGTCCGCCCGAATGAAGTACAAGTGCTGTTCGATTTTTCATATCTGTTATTTATTGAGCCAGGGCTCCGGATTCAATTTTGTTTGTTCTTTCCACAATTCGAAGTAGAGAATCGTCTCTTTGTCTTCGGCATCGGTGTAGATTTTGCCGATGTCCTGACCGGTTTTCACCGTATCGCCCCGCTTCACGTAGACCTGTTCGAGGTGCGAATAAAGCGTGAGGTAGTTGCCGTGGCGGATAATCACGGACGCCTGGTAACCGGGTACGACAAACGTGCGGGACACCGTGCCGTTGAAAACCGCTTTCGCCGTATTGCCCGGCGTGGTTTTTATTTTGATCCCGTTGCTGTGTACCTGGATGTTTTTCATATTGCCGTACGACTGCACGCCGAACCGCTCGACAATCCGGTAATTGCCTTTCAGCGGGAAGGGCAACCGCCCCTTGTTGCCCGCGAAACCGGCAGACAGGGCGCGTTCTTCTTTCGTCATCGCAAAGCCGCCGGCGGTTTCCGCCTTCCCGCCTTTGTCCGGCTGCGACCGGGCGCGGAGCCGTGCCGACGCCATTTCTTCCGCGATAATCTTTTCTATTTCACGGTTCAGGGTGTTTGCCTGCTTTTTCTTCTTCGCCAGGTCTGCCCGGAGTTTCTTGTCGTTCTTTTGCAGGGCGGCGGCCTCGGTTTTCCGGACGGATTCTTCTTCCTGCAACTTTTTCTCCTCGTTTTTCCGGACGTCCGCCAGCATTTCCTTTTCTTCCCTCCTTTCGAGCAGCTTTTTCCGCTCGATGCTCAGTTGATCCTGTTGCGCAACAATCTCCGCCGCCTGTTTTTTGCGCCACTCCGTATATTCCTTTAAATACAGGATGCGCCGGAACGATTGCGCGAGGTGATCGGCGGAAAGGATAAAAAGAAGCGGCTCCCGGCTGTCCTTCTGCCGGTACATCCGGCGGACTGCCTTGGCGTAGGTCTCCTTCTTCAACTGCAACTGCTTTTCGAGTACCTGCGTTTGCCGTTCTTTCTCGCGGATTTCGCCGTTCAGCGCCAGGATTTCCGTTTCCAATACTTCGAGCAGTTGCTTTCTGGAGCGGATTTGTTGCTTCACCAATTCCAGCCGGGTGACGATGGTGCTGATCGAGCGCTTGTTTTCGCTCAGCAGTTTGTTGGTATTTTCGATCTCCGAGAGGAGTCTTTTCCGCTGCTTTTCCAGTTCCAGCGTCCGCCCCGTTTGCGCCTGAACGGTAAGCGACAACAGCAGGCAAAGCGAAATAAGCCATTGCATTTTTATCATAACTTTTGAATTGATTTCATGAGTTGCGGCAGGGTGATTTGCCGGTACTTGTCCGCGGCGGGCAGACTGTCGTCGATTGGGAACTCCGCGTTGACCTGCACCGACTTGAACGCGAAAGTTGCCGTGCAGGTATTCTCCGGCAGTTCCAGCAGGAAGCGGATACGCAGCGGGAAGGGCGTCCGGTCGGATGCCGTGCCCCAATCGCCGTACTCGCATTGCAGTTGGGTTCCCTTTTCGCGTCCCATGCGGGTGGACTGAATCCGGCGGCTGTGGTCGCTCGCAAAGTCGTACCGTATCCCCTGCCGGTCGGTGTGGACAAGGTTGACCTGGAAATCGTCTTCCCGTATCTTGAACGTGGAATAATCGGCGGGGCGGATGTCCTTCTTTCCGGCGATAAACAACCGGTTGGTCAGCAGCGCTTCCAGGCTGTAATAATCGAAGTCGAAAGGAAGCATCGCCTGGATTCCGGACATCGGTTCCGAAAGGTATTGCCGGTTGATGCGGTCGATAACGAGCAGGCGGCGGGGCGTAATCAACACCCGGAACGCCTCGCTTCCCAGCAGGGGAATCCGCACCGAAAGCTGTATCGCCTCGTTTTTCACAATCCGCAACCGGGCATCGATCGCCGTCTCCTTTTTCTTTCCGGTCTTCAGGGAAAGGCGGAGGTTGGCAGAAAGCGTCCGGTAGTGCAGCTCCGACGCGAGGACGGAACGCAGCCGTTCTTCTCCCGGCATCTTTTCCAGCGCCGCGACAGTCGCCTCCCGGCTGCTCCGGCACGCATAACCGCCGAGCAGAATCGCCGCCAGGGACAGCATCATCCATCGTTTACTGATTTTCATAATACGTTTTATCTGTTATTTTTTTCCGGAGCGTTTCCGTCTTTTCTTCTCCCTCGGTTTCTTTCAGGACGAGCGCCTTTTCCCATTCGGACACCGCCTTGTCGATGTTTCCGGTTTTCGACAGAATATCGCCGTAATGTTCGAGCATCTCGCTGTTGGGCGTTGCCGTTTTGGAGAGGGCGCTTTCGATGTAAAACTTTGCCAGCGAGTAATTCCCCTTCCGGAAAAAGATCCAGGCGTAGGTGTCGATGTAGGTGGCGTTGTCGGGTTGAAGCTGCATCACCGCTGCCGACAGGCGTTCTGCCTTGTCCAACTGTTCTTTTTCAAGGGAAAGGTAATAGGCGTAATTGTTCATGGCTACGATGTTTTTCTCGTTGTATTCGAGCGCCTTTTCGTAACAGGAATAGGCATCTTCCTTTTTCCCCTGCTGAAAATACAGGTCGGCTATCTGGGCAAGGAAGTGCGAAGCCAGCGGCCGGTCGCCTTCCGCCACAAAGGTCAATCCCTCGTTGAAGGCGGCGAAGGCGGGCGGATATTCTTTCCGCATCGCGTAAGCCGTTCCCTGGTAGAAATAAAATTCGGGGGCTTGGGGGAAGTAGAGCAGCGCGCGCGTGCAGAGGGCGATCACTTCTTCCGGACGATTGGCTTCCAGGGCGATGCTCAGCAGTTGATCCCAGGCGGCTTTGTTTTCCGGTTCGATTTCGGTCACGATCTGGAACTGAAACCGGGCTTCGTCCGTCTTCTCTTGCGTGAGCAGGAAAAGGCCGTACATCAGGTTCAGTTCTTTGTCCTGCGAATGTTGCTCCATCAGCGTTTCAAACAGGGCGTTCGCCGTTTCGATGTCTTTCCGGGTCTGGGTCAGGTGCTGGATGTATTTTCCGAGTATTCCCAGCTTGGTGTCGCTGTCCAGCACCGGGTTTTTGAGCGCCTTTTCGATTTCCTGCGCCGCCTGTCCGTCCTGTTTCCGGTACTCGTAATAATTTGCCATCGAGATGAAATAAAGCGGGTTGTCGGGATCCGTCCGGGCAACTGCCTCGTAGTACGACAGGGCTTTGTCCGGCTCGCCTTCCTCCAGGTAGAAGTCGCCGATGATCATCCGGTACTTCGATTCCGTCGGGAACTTGTCCGCCAGGGCTTCGATTTCTTTCAGGGCTTCGTCTTTTTTCCCCATCGACCGGTACAGGCGGTATTTTTGCAGCGACACGGCTTCTTCCATGCCGATGTTGTCTTCGAGGGAGTTCAGGGCTGCGATGGCTTTGTCCGTCTGTTGCACCTGGAGGTAGAGGTTGCTCAGGTGGTAATACAGTTCCGCTTCTCCGGGATTCCCCCCGACCAGCTCCTCGTAGAGGGCAATCGCGGCTTCGTATCGTCCCATGAGGCCGTTCAGCGCCGCCAGCGCCAGGCGGTACTCTTTGTTCCTGCCGCTGTACGACACGGCTTTTTCCAGCGCTTCGAGCGCCCGGTCGTTCTTTTTCAGGAACAGGTAATACTGGTGGATCTCATACAGGGCAACGGCGGAAGTGGAATCGATTTTCAACGCATACTGCAAGGTGTTGAACGCATCGGTATGCGCGCCTTTCTGCTCGAGGCGGAGCGCTTCCAGAAAGAAATAATCGAACTTGCGCTGCGTTTCGTGCGACTCGTTGGCGGGCAACAGGATGCTCACCGGCAACAGGATAAGGAGGGAAAGGATTTTTTTCATCGCCACCGTTCAGATTCCCGTATGACCGAACCCGCCGCTTCCCCGCATCGTCCGGTTGAGTTCGCCGGCGGCTTCCCATTCGACGGTTTCGTGCCGGGCGACCACCATCTGGCAAATCCGTTCGCCGTCCGTAATCGTGAACGGTTCGTTGGAAAGGTTGATAACGATGACTTTGATCTCGCCCCGGTAATCGGAGTCGATTGTTCCGGGCGAATTGACCAGCGAGATGCCCCGTTTGATGGCAAGCCCGCTTCTCGGGCGGATCTGGGCTTCGTAGCCCACGGGCAATTCGATAAACAGGCCGGTGGGAATCAACGCTCGTTCCAGCGCGTTGAGCGTGACCGGTTCTTCGATGTTCGCCCGCAGATCCAAGCCCGCCGCGTGGGGCGTTTCGTATTCCGGCAGGGCGTGCTTCGACTGATTTATTACTTTTATCTTCATAATGGCCTTATAATTTCCACAAAAATACAAATTTATAACGGGAACCACAAAAGGCACGCAGCCTCTTTTATATTTTGAGGCGGCGGCGCAGCCGCTTCATTACACCATATATATATAAGGTGAATAAAATAGTAAAAGCGCCCGCACCGGACACGGCGGC
>JAIRSN010000148.1 GCA_031255425.1 Dysgonamonadaceae bacterium | reverse complement strand
GGGGAGCCAGGCGAAGAGGTGGACAATGCCGTTGCGAGTGCTTTCCGGCATGTTCGCGTCATTGGCAACGAAGCCGATCGCGCTCAGAGCATACAAACCCAGGGAGCCGGAGAGCGTGTTGCCCAGTTTTTGCGCCATCGTAGCCGAGGAATAGATCAAACCGGTGGCGCGGCGCCCGGTCTGCACCTCCGAATCGTCGGCGACATCGGCATACATCGACCACATAATAAACCCGGTCGGGCCGATGCAGATCGTGAAGAACACCTGCATACAGACAATCATCTCCAAAGACGTCCGGGGAATAAAGGCAAATGAAGCAGAAGCAACCGACGCCCCGATGAAACAGCCGATCCAGACATTCTTTTTCCCGTACCGCGAAACAACCGGTTTCACCAGAATCGTTCCCAGGATGGTGATGACCGCCCCCAGGCTCAGGAGCAGCGACGAAAAAGTTTCCCACGAAACAGGATTCCCGAAAAAAGTACCCTCCAGGCTGAACACCGGTTGATTGTCTACGAGCGTCATGCCGGCGACGTAATACTTGGCATAATACGTGGTCAGCGAACTGTGGATAACGGTGAAAAACAGCATGGCGATTCCGGCAAGCGTCAGGAAGATCCACGGCTTGTTGCGCCCCAGGTCTTTGAGGTCGTCCGACAGCCGGTTTTTCTCCTCGCGCACCGGCTCTACACGCTCGCGGGTGCGGAAAAAACAAAACAGCAACGAAACAAACGCGACGACGGCATAGATCCCGGCCACAATGGAAAAAGCCGTTTGCGGCGCATATTTCCCGGAAAAATAAGCGACAAAAGTCAAGGTAGAACCGTAAACGACGAAACAGCCGGCTTGCGCCAGCACATTCCGGTAGGCGGAGATGCCGGTACGCTCGTCCGGATGCGCCGACAGGACGCCCATCAGCGCGCCGTAGGGAACGTTGACCACCGAATACATCAACATAAACGCGCCGTAGGTGATGTATGCGTAAAGAAGTTTGGTCCAGCCGGTAAGTCCGGGCGTGTAAAAAGTGACGAACCCGATCAGGCAAAACGGGACGGCGCCGTAGAGTATCCACGGGCGGAAGCGGCCGTAGCGGGTTTTGATCCGGTCTGCCATCGCCCCGATGATTCCGTCGAAACAAATATCGACCGAACGGATAATCAACAACATCGTCGCCGCTTCCACCGCGGTGATTCCGAAATAATCGGTGTAGAAAATAGCGGCAAAAGTGCCGATAAGCGCCCAGAACAGGTTGCAAGCCAGGTCGCCCGTACCGTAGGCGAATTTCTCAAGGGCAGATACTTTTTGAATCGTTCTCATACGGGATTACATTAGGACTTTCAGGTGATTTACCGAGCCTTCTTCCTGTAGGGGGATCCGGTTTCCGTCGACTCTCCGTCCGTTCAGGGCGAGGCTTTGCACGCCCTTTTCCACACCGGTATTTTCCACTTCGATGTGATACGTGGCGCCCCTGAAGCGGCGGGTCACGCGGAAGCCCTTCCAGTCGGCGGGGATGCAGGGGTCGATGGTCAATCCGTCGTATCCGGGTTTGATTCCCAGGATAAATTGCGTGACGGCGTAATAGTTCCAGGCGGCAGTGCCGGTGAGCCACGAGTTTTTAGCTTCGCCCGGGCGGAAAGCGTCTTTCCCGGCAATCATCTGGGCGTAAACATAGGGTTCGACCTTGTGCAGGGCGGCGTTTTCCGTATAGGTGGGACAAGTTTTGCGGAAATACTCCCACGCGCGGTTGCCGTGTCCGAGAAGGGTTTCCGGGAGGACAATCCACGGATTGTTGTGGCAGAAGATGCCGGCATTTTCCTTGTATCCGGCAGGGTAGGAGGATATTTCGCCGTATTCCACCCGGTATTCGGAGAAAGCCGGCTGGTTCAGCACGATGCCGTGCGGCGTATCTAAGTGTTTCTTTACGGCGTCCAGCGCCTGGTGAACCCAGCCGGATTCCAGCCCCACCCCCGCCATGGCGCACCAGCCCTGCGATTCGATAAAGATCTTGCCCTCCGGGTTGTCCTGGCTGCCGACCTTGTTTCCGTAGAAGTCGTAGGCGCGGAGGAACCACTCGCCGTCCCAGCCGTGTTCTTTCACGGCATCGACCATGTCGCCGATGTGTTTTTCCGCGCGGGCGGCTTCGGCTTCCCGTCCGGTTTTCCGGCAGAGTTCCGCATAGTCCCGTCCGCAAACGATAAACAGCCCGGCAATCATCAGCGATTCGGCCTTCGAGCCCTCGGTGTTGTTTTCGGTGGTTTGAAACGATTCGTCCGGATTCCGGGAGAAACAGTTCAGGTTCAGGCAATCGTTCCAGTCGGCGCGCCCGATCAGCGGCAGCCGGTGCGGACCCAGGTGATGGATCACATGATCGAAAGAAAGCGTCAGGTGGGAAAAAAGCGACGCTTCGGAACCCGCCCGGTTGTCGAAAGGCACCGGTTCGTCGAGAACCGGGAAATCGCCGGTTTCTTTCAGGTAAGCCACGGTTCCGAAGATCAGCCACAGGGGATCGTCGTTGAAACCGCTGCCGATGTCGTTGTTTCCGCGCCTGGTAAGCGGCTGGTACTGGTGATAGCAACTGCCGTCCGGGAACTGCGTAGAGGCGATGTCGAGGATTCGCCGGCGGGCGCGGCCGGGCAGCAGGTGAACAAACCCCACCAGGTCCTGGTTGGAGTCGCGGAAGCCCATGCCCCTGCCGATGCCGGACTCGAAGAAAGAGGCGGAACGCGAGAAGTTGAACGTGACCAGACATTGATACTGGTTCCAGGTGTTGACCATCCGGTCCAGCTTCTCTTCGGCGCTCGCCAGGACGAAACGGCTCAGCAGATTGTCCCAGTAGGCTTTCAGTTCATCGAAAGCCGCGTTCACCTTCCCGGCGGTATCCAGCCGGGCGATCGTTTCCTTCGCCTGTTGTTTGTTGATGATCCCTTTCGAGGCGAACTTTCCGGCGTCGTCCCCGTACTCCACATACCCCAGCAGGAAAACGAACTCCCTGGTTTCGCCGGGCAGCAATTCCACTTCCAGGCAGTGGGACGCAATGGGCGACCAGCCGTGGGCAACCGAGTTGCCTGCCTGCCCGTTCACAACGTTCTGCGGATCGTGAAAGCCGTTGTAAAGCCCGACGAACGTGTCCCGGTCGGTGTCGAACCCCTGGATGGGCGCGTTCACGCTGTAATAGGCATAGTGGTTGCGCCGCTCCTTGTATTCGGTTTTATGGTAAATCACCGAGCCCTCGATTTCGACCTCCCCGGTGGATAAGTTGCGTTGGAAGTTCTCCATGTCGGCGGCGGCATTCCAGAGGCACCATTCCGTAAAGGAGAACAATTTGAATTTCTTCCCGGCGGACGTCCGGTTCGTCAGCTTCACCTTCTGTACCTCCGCCCAGGTCTTCAGGGGGACAAAGAAAAGCATTTCCGCCTCGATACCGTTTTTTTCCCCGGTAATAATCGAGTAGTTCATGCCGTGCCGGCACTCGTAGCGGTCCAACACCGTCTTGCACGGCTTCCATCCGGGCGACCAGACCGTCCCCCCGTCGTTGATATAGAAATAACGCCCCCCGTTGTCGGCAGGCACATTGTTGTAGCGGTAGCGAGTGATCCGGCGGAACCGGGCGTCCCTGAAGAACGCATATCCGCCAGCCGTATTAGAGATCAGAGAGAAGAAATCCTCGTTGCCAAGGTAGTTGATCCACGGCCACGGCGTCTCCGGGCAAGTGATCACGTATTCCCGGCGCAAATCGTCGAAATATCCGAATTTCATGTGGTAAAATGTTTGTTTTTGTGATGAATTTGTGCGTAAAAGTAGCGAAATCCGGCTGGGTATAAAATGGAGCCGCCGTTCAAGATTCATTTTTATATGTAATTCGTATCTTATTTTACAAAAGCGGCGGCGGACACGCAGTGTCTTTTATAATTTTAAAGAGGTACGATTTATCTGCTTGGCTACGCATAGGGAAACTGCCTCCCAAAACCTCATTTCTGCCTAATTTTAATAACAAACAACCTCCGTAGCAACGCAGATATAACTTATATCCCAACCTCATTACCCGGCGAGTCATTTCCCCGTCATTCTTTACTTCCCCGGAGTTGTGCCGGTTGGGAACCAGTCCCGGATAAGCGGCAAAATGATCCGTGTCCTCAAAACGGTTGATGTTTTCTATTTCCGCCAGGAAACGCATAGCTGTCAACAGCCCGGTACCGGGAACCGTTAACAGCAGGCGGACGTTGCCGGCGTATTTCTCTTTTTTACCCGGTTCCCTGGTTTGGCCTGAAACCAGCAGCATCAGTTTGCGCTGTTCTTCTACTTCCCGGACCGGCACGCCGGGAGACTGTCTTCCACTTTCTTCTGAAAGTTGTACTTCTTCTTCCAGCCATTTCATGAAATTTTTTGACCGGTGATTGCCCGACCGGCTAAAGCGTTCAGGACAGGATACACCGAAAAAATACAAAAACGATTTGATGCGCTG
>JAIRSN010000100.1 GCA_031255425.1 Dysgonamonadaceae bacterium | reverse complement strand
GAAGCTATTTAAAAAAATCCGAAGCGCGGGATTCTAACTTTATCTGATTCTGAGGTTCTCAACTACCCATATATGCAAATAAGTTGTGCCCACGCTTCCTGCGCGAGCGTTTACTTACTTATTCTTGCATATATCGAAATTGTTGAGATTTCAGAATCAAGAATAAAAGCTAACGCTTTCTAAAATTAATTATGTATAAAAACTGGTTTTCTATGCTTTGTTAAAAAAAACCGCACAAAAATAGTGAAATTTTTTTAAATACAAAAACGACTGCAAAATTCAACCCGTTCCGGGTTGTGTGGATGGGCGGGGTTCCTCTGCCCCGGGTTGTCACCCGGGGTTACTCATATTCAACCCTGCGGGTTGGCGGCGCAGGTCAGCGGCTGCCGGAGGAGGTTAATAGCCTGTTCATTTCCCCGATCACCTTATCGCCCAGGCAGGTTTTTTCCTCCATGTGATGCAAGAGCGAAGCGATGAACGTATTTTTCTCAAAATTCCCGCGGACATGTTCGAAGTCTAAGCGTTGTTCGTCGTTGTTTCCGTCGGCGCCGAAGCCGGTGCGCGAGCTTAACGAAAACTCCTTCCGGGCATCCTCATAGAGGATACGGTCCAGGCTGACGACGGCTTCTTTCCAGTCTTCGATCATCCGGATGATCTGTTCCGGGGTGATGGTGCCGGGCGACAGGCGGTAATAGGAGCGGATTTTGTCCCACGCCCAGGTCCATTCGTAGGAGTAGTAGTTCCGGTGGACGTTTTCGATGAATGCGTTGATCTCCTTCAGTTTGGAAATCTTTCCCGACTCGATACGGTCCAGCAGGGTGTCGACGATCTGTTCGGGAATCAGGACGCCGGCAATGTCGCGCCAACTGCCCAGACCCTCGTCCGTATCCGGTTGAAGGCGGCGGCGAATGTCCTGCAAGGAGGCGGTGTGATGCTCCAGGCGGGAGATCAGCGAATTGCCCAGAAACTTCCGTATCGCCTTGTCGTACAAATCCAAACCCTTCCGCAAGGCGGAATTGCTGATCTTGCAACTCCGGTAGGTATAGGTGTCGGAGGTTTTGCCGCAATGTTCCTGCAAGTCTTTCAGTATCCGGACGCCGGCAAACATCTTCTGAACGGTGTAGGGGCTTAGCAGGTTGAAGTTGATCTGGTCCAGCTTGTCCGGGTCTTTGCGCTTGTCGCGTTTGGGGAACTTTTGCGCGTCCCGGATGGTGCCGATGCTTTTCAGGTTGACGCCCGGTACCAAAACCGTTTCGTCCTTGCTTTCGATCAGGTAGGAAAACGGCATGTCGGACGTGTCCGGATTGCGGTAATGGCGCCCCATAATCAGGGAGAACGCCCCGATCTTGGCAGGCCAGAGCAGGTAGGAGTCGCTGGTGGTCTTCCCCCCCCTTTCGATAATTCCCTGGTGAATCGGGCCCAGCTTGTACATGTGGTTGCTCTGGTTGGAACCGGAACCGGCATTCATAAACGAAAACATGCCGGCGATCAGCAGGGTCGACTTGTGGTGGGTGACCGTGTACGGACCGGCAAAGATGGCGCAGGCTTCGCCGTTTTCGCCGTGGCAGTTGCTGAAAAACAGCGAGTCGCCGGCGGAGTAGGAATGCCCCAGTTGGCAGGCTTGCCCGACAAAGCAGCGCGTAAGCATCACGCCGTCGTCGACCTTCGATCCGGAGCAGATGATAAAGTCTTCCGCCACCACACCGTGCCCGATGCGCACCGGATCGTGTTCGTTGCTGTTGATGCTGCCGTTTTCCAGCCGGCACGCACCCTCTATCCCGGCATTGTTCCCGATGCGCACGTTCCGGATCAGCCCGGCGTCGCGGATCACCACGCGGCTACCGATGTCGCCGGTTTCCGAGGCATGTTTCCGGGAATAAAAGTCGATCATCCGGTTCAGTTGGGCGATCAGTTCGGGGCGGTGGCGGTAGAGCGCCAGGATGTAGGCGACATGCGCCGAGAGTTTGTCGTTGATTTTCACTTCCCTGCCGCCGGTTTCGTTCAGCACGGCGACTTCCGTTCCGTTGCCGAAGGTGGTTTTCCGGTCGACCAGGATGCGGTCGACATTCTGAATCACCGTATGGCTTCCGATCCGGTAGTTGGCGATGTAGTTCTGGACGTTTTCTATCAACACGTCATCCGCCAGCTCGCAGTTGTGAAGCGTGGCATTGCGGATGCCCGCCTGTTTCCGTATCCCTCCGGGCAACGGGAATACGGCTTCGAACCGCCCCATGCGGATCCTGCCCGAAAAGGCGGCGTTGCTTACGCGCCCGGCGTCGAAGCCCGCACCGACTTCCACCAAGCTCCAGTCTTCTGCCGTACAGCGTTGGGATTCCAAGACGGCGATTTCTTCCTGTGACAGTTTTCTATACATGATTGTTTTTTTTAGGCTTCTTCCGTCGCTTCGTATTCCTGGTAAAGGAAATCGTTGTACGGAAATCGTTGGACATGAATCTCTTTTACTTTCCGGTACAGGAGCGCTTTCAGCTCCTCTATGTTTTGCCTTTCCCGTGCGGAAATGAAGACGCAGTTTTCGTTCGATTGGCTCATCCACGTTTTTTTCAGTTCCTCCAGCGAGATGTTTTCTTTGACTTTCGGGGTCAGGTCGTCGGCGTCTTTTTCCCGGTAGGAGAAAGCGTCTATTTTGTTGAAGACGATGAACGAGGGTTTGTCTTCCTTCAGGATGTCGTTCAGCGTTTGCGACACCACCTCCAACTGTTCCTCAAAAGCCGGGTGGGAAATATCGACGACCAGCAACAGTATATCGGCTTCGCGCACCTCGTCCAGAGTCGACTTGAAGGATTCGATCAGCTCGGTAGGCAGTTTGCGGATAAAACCGACCGTGTCGGAAAGCAGGAAAGCGAGGTTGTTCACCGTCACTTTGCGCACCGTGGTGTCTAAGGTGGCGAAAAGTTTGTCTTCGGCGAAAATATCCGATTTGCTCAACAGGTTCATCAGGGTCGACTTCCCGGCATTGGTGTAGCCGGCAAGGGCGACGCGCACCAGTTTCCCCCGGTTTTTGCGCTGCACGGCTTTCTGTTTGTCGATCTCCCGGAGGTCTTCCTTCAACTTGGCTATTTTATGGAGGATGATCCGGCGGTCGGTTTCCAACTGGGTTTCGCCGGGGCCGCGCATCCGGAAGCCGCCGCTGCCGCCTCCGCTTTGCCGTTCCAGATGCGTCCACAGCCGTTTCAGCCGCGGGAGCATGTAATTATACTGCGCCAGTTCGACCTGCGTTTTGGCGTGTGCCGTTTGCGCCCTGCCGGCAAAGATGTCTAAGATCAGTGCGGTGCGGTCCAGGATCCGGACTTTCAGGGTGGCTTCCAGGTTCCGCAACTGTTTGGGCGAAAGTTCGTCGTCGAAGATAGCCATGCCGACGGCATGTTCCTCGTTTTCGACATACTCCTTTATCTCCTTCAGTTTGCCCGACCCGACGAAAGTCACCGGATGCGGGTAATCCAGCCGTTGCGTAAACCGTTTCACCGTCCGGATGCCCGCCGTATCCGCCAGAAAGTCCAGTTCGTCGAGATACTCTTTCGACTTCACTTCGTTTTGTTCGGGGGTGATCAAGCCGATCAGCAGGGCGTTTTCCGTTTGAGTGCCGGTAATAATAAAATCTTTCATTTAGAAATCAAACTTTTATGCCTGACAAAGGTAGTATTTTTCAACCTTTCTGCAATAAATATTGTTTCTAAAACAGGAGCCGGTCTCTTTTTACTAAAAAAATCTGTTGCCTATGAAACGCAGTCTATTAATCGTAAGCATCGCCCTGCTGTGCGGCATGAGTTGTTGCCGGAGCAGCAAAGAGGAGAAGGACGCGCGTTCTTCTCCGGGGTTGAATCCGCGCGTGGAACTGAACTGGGCGGATTCGTATTATGGGGTTGTTCCGGGCAAGGACTGTTCCGGGAGGCTTTTCGAAATCACCTTAAGCACCGACTTGAGTTATACCCTGAAGCGGACGTGCATCGAAGGGCGTTCGGATCCCGTCTACGATTCGGGGACGTTCTCGTGGAACGACGCCGGCACGGAAATCGCCTTGAACGACGGGAACAAAAAGGCGGGCTTGCGGCGATTTCTGGTGGAAGAAAACAAGCTCGTCGCATTGGACGCCGGCAATCCGCCCAACCGCGAATCGAACCTCCGCGACTACACCCTGTTCAAGATGGAAGCCGACACCACCGATTTGTACAACAAACATTGGCGGTTGGTGGAGATCATGGGCAAGCCGGTGTCGTTCTCCGGGATTCGTGCCAACAGAGCGTTTATCTATTTCCGGTCCGACGGCCGCGTCCACGGGAATTTGGGTTGCAACACCTTCCACGGGGATTTTGTCCTGCAAACCGGGAACAAAATCCAATTCTCGAACCTGACGAACACCCTGAAGACCTGTTTCGACATGTCGATCGAAGAAACGTTCAAGCAAATACTGCCGGAAGCGGACAACTACTTCCTCGACGACGACGAGCTGGTGCTGAACAGGGAACAGATGCAGCCGCTGGCAAAATTCGAGGCGACGGAGCAATCGCCGCAGCCGTAAGGCGCACGCAAGCGGGAGTAACCTGATTGTTCTTTTTTGCCTTGATGCAAAAAAGAACCAAAAAAAATCAAGGCTTGGCCGGGGGGGCAGCTGCGCAGTCCGGAGAGCGGCTGCACAACCCGCAGGGTTGGCGGCTCAGCCGCTTTTATATTTTAATGAGATGGGATATATTGCGCCCGCCTGCTATGGCTGTGCCGTCGCCACCGTCCGGAGTTCGCGCCTCAGCGCCGCCGCCTTTCCGTTAGTATGCTTATCGAGCAGCGCCCAGAAAGCAGGGCTGTGGTTCAGGTGAACCGTGTGGCATAGCTCGTGCAACAAAACATATT
>JAIRSN010000098.1 GCA_031255425.1 Dysgonamonadaceae bacterium | reverse complement strand
ACCGCCGCCTGATCCAGAACAACACTGCCATCAACCGAAAAGACAGTTGCCCGGACAAACGCATCCGTCTTCAGGCACAAGCGGTCGAGAACCGCATCCCAATAAATTTTATCCGCTTCATCCCCATTCAGAGAAGGCAAAAGAGCCGATGCGCCCTTTTGAAATAAATACGCTTCGTATATATTCGGGATTCCGTACCCGAAGTATTCGTCCGGTTGAGCGGAACGATCGGAAAACCGTTTGATAAGCGCGATCAATTCAAAACTCGTCAAGCCGGGTAACGCTTCCCACAAACAGGCGCCCATGCCCGCCAGGACAGGGGCAGAGAACGAAGTCCCATTGGAATAGTAGACGATTCCCGAAGAGGAAATCAAACAAACATCCCGTCCCATCGCCATGACATCCGGTTTGAGTCGCCCGTTCACAATAGATCCCCATGCCGAAAAGCTCGCCCGCAGGGAATCGCTTTCCACAGCGCCGACCGTAAGGATATGCTCCGCGTCGGCAGGGATAATCACTTTTTGCCATTCCCGCGCGCCCTCGTTGCCGGCCGAATGGAACAAAACCATCCCTTTGGACGCCGCCATCGCAGCCGCTCTGCTGGCGGGAACCGTTTGACCGTCCAACTCGTCCCAGGTGTGATTCATCGTCGGATCGTCGAACCAAAAATAACCCAACGAAGTAGTGACAATGTCCACTCCCAAACTGTCGGCATACTCCAAAGCAGCAACCCAGTAGTCTTCCTCTACCGGATATTCCTCTCCGTTTACTTCCGTCTTGAATAAATAAAACTGCGAACCGGGCGCCGTTCCGATCATCACTCCGGGCGAATCGGCCAACAGGCAGGAAAGCACCGCCGTGCCATGACTTTGCTCTATCCTGTACGGAGAACCTTCCTCGTGCGTAAAATTTTTCGCCTCTATTATCTTATCCGGATCAAAGAAATCCGGAAGCCTGTCGACATTTTTAAACCCGGCATCCAGCACCGCAATGGTTTTTCCCGAACCCCTGTATCCCGCCTGGTGCAACAGGAGCGCGTTGTTTATTTCGATCTGTTTCAACGCTCCGCCATAGTCGGACGCAACGTTATCGGCGGACTGCGCTTCGTCATTCCGATTCTTTTTATCCGGATACTCCATTCCTTCGCTTTCCCCGGACCAGACTTTCGTTACTCCGCCGACAAAAGGAAGCTCCTGAATTTTCATTAAGACGTCCGGACCGGGAACCAGCGCTACGATTGTTTTCAACCATTTGCTGGAAGCCTTCACACTCGCTCCGGTCCCGGCAATCGCATCGAAATAAGCCGGGTCGACAGGCAAATCCGTTTCATCGACAGGGAATCCCTGCTTTATTCTCCGCTCAATGGATTTGGGGGAAAGAAACGCTTCCGGTTGGTCTGTGCGATAAGGCGCATCGCCCTTATCGATCAACTGCAAGCGGTACATCGCCATTTCTTCTGCGTATGCAGTCGTTGTTGCACAAAAAAAGAAGAACAGGAAAAGAGAAACAATGCGGTTCATTCGTTCGGTTTGAATAGTAATGCGACGGCAAAAACAGCGATACCTTCTTCGCGGCCTACAAAACCCATTCGTTCGGAAGTAGTCGCTTTAAGGGAAAGATCCCCCTCGCCGATGTTCATCACTTCCGCCAAACAGGTTTTCATTTGGGGAATAAAAGAATGGAGCTTCGGCTTTTCGGCACAAATGGTCACGTCGATGTTTCCCGGCCGGTAATTCCCGGCTCGAATCAAGCCCATCGTCCGCCTCAGAAGGACCTTGCTGTCTATGTTTTCAAAATCTCCGGAAGTGTCGGGGAAATGATAACCAATATCCCTCAGGTTGGCGGCCCCGAGGAGCGCATCGCAAATCGCATGAATAACGACATCGGCGTCCGAATGACCCTTTAATCCTTTCTCATAGGGAACCTGAATGCCGCCCAGCCACAGGCTGCGATCGTTTGCGAAGGCATGTACATCGTATCCGAAGCCGACCCGAAACGTTTCCATCAGCGCAACAAGTTTTTCAACCCGTCCATATCGAAACTCAGCGAGAAACGCAGGGTTTGATCCAGCGGATTGGAAGGAACGGTAGAAATCAGGTAAGCCACGTCCATCTGAAAAGCAGTCAGCTTGAATCCCGCGCCCAAAGAGAAGTAGCGCCGGACACCTTTGTTCCGGTTCTCGTGGGAATAGCCGCCGCGGACGAAAAACTTACTGTCGTATGCGTATTCCGCTCCTGCCGACCAGAATATCTCCTGCAATTCTTCTTTCAGTCCTCCGGGTGCATCGGAAAACGATTTGAAAATACCGGAAATAGGAGAGATGGCATTGTACTTCGCCCATTCGGCATCCCGGTTGCTTTCGTCCACGATGGGAGGAGTCGGCACTAAGTATTTATTCACATCCAGATTCAGCGACAAGGTGTTGTAATCATCCAGCGGAAAAAGCAAGGACCCGCCCAGACGCAAGTTGGCAGGAAGGAACATCTGATGATTTCCGCCGTCGTAAGATATTTTACTGCCGATGTTTGAGATATTAAAACCCAGACCCAACATACATTCATTGTTCCCCAGCATCACATAGTTATTGTAATATCCGGCAATATCGGCAGCATAGGCGCTGGCAGGATCCAGTTCCTCCACCACCCCTGCGCCCATATCGGAATAGATATACCGGAACGCAGCCGCCAGCGAAAAGGTTTCCGACGCTTTCAGGGAAATACTGACATCGGCTGCCAGTTCATACGGAGTGGCATCGATTCCCGGATCGGACTGGTCGAACCGCAACAGGACTTTTCCCAGGGAGAAATACCGCAGCGAGGCGCCGATTGCCGTGCGTTCGTTGTTGCCCAATTTGAAATAGCCGGAAGCATAAACCAAATCAATATCACTTACCAGTTTAGCCAACCACGGCGTATAAGACAAACTCACTCCCGCCTTGCTGTACGCAAAAGCATATTTGGCCGGATTCCAGTACTGGGAGAATACGTCCGGTTCGGTAGCCGCACCAATATCGCCCATACCGCCTCCCCGTGCGTCGGGCGCAATGGTAAGAAAAGGGATTGCGGTTTGTATCGGGTTAAAGTCTTTCCCCGCGTTATCGTCAGCCATTATGTAACTTGTTGTAAAAGGAAACAAAAAGACGAATGTTACTAATTTAATCTTGCTCATTTTTTATTTTTTTATTTCAGATATTATAAGACAATTATTTTTCTCGATTGGGTCGCCTCCCGCCCTTTAGCGGTTTTGACGAGCGCCTGGTAGATGTAAGTCCCCGGACCGACGCGGCTTCCGGCGCTTCCGGTCAAATCCCACTCGACGGCATAGGATTTGGAATAGGTTGAAGCGCCCGATTCCGAGCGTTGCCAGATCAGGCGGCCGGTCAGGTCGTAGACCCGTATTTCGACCTCTACCGGAACTTCCGGACGGTCGTAATCCAACAGGAACGTTGTCATTTCTTTCGCCGGATTGGGATAGGCGGAGAGATGATATATTTCCGGCTTTAAGCCTTCCACTACATTGAAACGCAGGGAGGCGGAAGTCGAATTGTTCAAAATATTCCATACCTTGAAAACCAGTTCATGCGGTCCTTTCGGCAGGGCGGGAATCGAAAAACCGATGCTTCCCTTTTGCTCCGTTTCGGACTGGTAATAATCATTCAGGATATGGAGCCGTTGGGGAGGACTGTTATCGATACGGATTTCGATGTCGTGCGAACTGCTGCCGGTGCGGTTAATCCCTAATTCATCAAACACTTCGGCGTAGAAGAAAGGCGTCTCATTGACATTGTCGCCGTCCTTAAACGACTGATTGTTCAGAAACATCGTAACAATCTCCGGCCGTTTGTCCGCATCTTCAAAGCGGCTGCTTGTGCCGTAGAAAGTACAATTCCGGAACGACCCGGAAGAATCCGTCCGTTTGCTTTCGTCCGAAGCATAGAAGTTTATTTTCCCCAAGTCTTTCGTATACGAAATGTCCTGGGGAACATAAAACGAGAAGGCAAACCGCCCGTTTTCGACTTTACTGTTTCCCGTGTATACAATGTTCGGATAATCGGAATAATACCAGTGGGCGACGGTATCTCGTCTGTCTATCTTTGTCGCTTTCGCCAATACCGATTGGATGGTTTGTTTGGCATCGTAGATTGTGGTATAGAGATCTCCGTTGAACCCGTCGATCAACCTTCCGGCTTCGTCCACGATTTGTCCTTCCAGCGTCATTTTCTCCAGCGCCGGGAAATTAATCGTTTCGCCGTCCTCTATGGCTTTTCCGTTGACGCTTTGCAGTTGCACCCGTGTTTCCGGATAGTTCAACCGCAGCGCCGGGTCGCCCAGCAGAACGTAATTGAGCTTATTCCGGTCGCCGCCGAGTTCCGTTTTACTCGCGCGCAGCACATCGCCCAGGCAAGGATATTCGCCGTTTTTCTTTGTAAAGAGATTCCGTATTAACCGTTTATTCAGCGCGAGGTTCCCGTACGCATTCACCACGCGCGAGGTCGTGAACAGCGCGATGCCCCCGCTTTTCTTATTCAAAAAGATTTCTTCCCCGGAGGAGGTTTCCGGCGAATCGAACCAGCCGAAATCGCAGGTAGCGGTGATCCATAAAGGAAGGTTCTTGAAATTCATCTTGTACACATCCGTGATATTCAGCATATCTTCTGCGGAGATGCCCCGCGTACTGCCGTGCCCGGTATAGTTCACTAAGAAACAGCCTTCCTTCAACACCGTCAACAGCTTTTTCTTGGCATCGGGATACGTTTTCTTGCCATTTGCATTTTGCGATTGGAAAGCGTCCATATAGGATTTTTTGACAATATATTCCGGGTGATTACTTTCCATATAAACCGCCAGTTCGTCGGCTTGGGAGGCATGTAAAAAGAAACTGTCGTCGTCGGTATCGTCGGCAGTGAAGATCACCGTGCCCTTCCATTTATCATAACTCGTATTGTCCATATACGCCACCACCTTATTCAGCGCATTTTCCGCCTGCTCGTAAGTGCTTACCGGAAAGCGCCCGATTCCTATATCCAGCCCGTCGTACCCAACATCCAAGCCTTCGTTATCATCCAGGAAACCAAAATAGTCGTCGGATCCGTACGAACCGTTTTCATCCACGGACTCCTTCATCTGGTAGGTAAGCAGGTAATATTTGGGGTTTACGTTGGGAACAGTCAGGTAGCGGTTGTCGAAAAGGCCGTCGCCGTAAAGCAGAAGGTACCGGGGCTTTTCCTCTTCGTTTGTCGCCCTGTCGTAAAACATTTTCATAAAACGCCGGTAGGCAGTCGCATCCGGAACGCCCGACGAAAACTCATTGTAGATCTGCTCCGGTTGCACCACCGTGACATGCAATCCCTGAAGGCTTCTGTGTTTCTCCGCCAATGTCTCGGCAAGAGCCGCATAAACTTCGGGAACAATAATCACCATATCGGTTTGCGGCAGGGCATGCAGATTCTGGTTCTTTATTTCTTTCACCACTTCCGGCACCGGAAACGGCTTGCTGACATCGACCATCACATATTCCGAAACCGTCCCTTTCGCCTCTGCCCCGAAACTCAGTTTCGAACCGTTCAGCGAAGCCTGAACCAGGCGGACATCCGTGTTATCCGTAATATCGAAGACCATGCCGTTGGCAGGCGCCCCGTCGATCGTATATTTCAGGGCGGAATTGCGGCTGTCTTTATCCCGGAAAAACGTATAGGCATCCCCATAGAAGCGGAGGTTCCGTTTCATATTCAGGTTGATATAATTCAGGTAAGAGAGTCCCGTCGAATTGTACGAGATTTTTACCGTTGTATTCTCCTGTTTATCTCCCGTCCAGGACCTTATGCCGGTTGCCATATCCGCTTTTTTGTAGCTTCCCGGTTTCGTCAGGTTCAGCCGGAGTATCTGTTCGTCGCCAATGGACAACGATACGCTTTTGGTTTCCGGAGGCGCGGCGGCAAAAGACAGGCAGACCTTTCCCGCGTCGTTCGTGATGCCCGGTATGGAGAAGGTGAAATTCTGCACCGGGTTTCCCGAAAAACTCTCTCCGAACAATTCCCTTCCCGAATAGATCACTGCCTTCAAATCCTTTTCATGCACCCGGAAATCGTCAAACGTTGTCACCTCTGCCGCGGCATTGGCGTAGGAGTTTAAGGGAAGCATTTCTTTCGGACCCTGTTCGTTTTCCGTGATAAAATAAGACCCGTACGTAGCATACGGATTGTTTTCATGCTCGAAGAAATCGTTCGACAAATTGTACGCCCACTTCACCGTTCCCCTGCCGTAGAACAACAGGTAGTCGCCCGCGTTAAAAACGGAATCCGCTCCCTTGTTCATCCACACCGGCACTTCCGGCAGGTCGTCTATGTACCGGTTTCTAAAGTTCTGATCCAGAATCCATCCCCCGTATCCGTGGATTTTTATTTTGGACGGATCGTTGAATCCCATTTTTTTTATCTCCTCGTAAGTCAATTTGTAAACGGCATTTTCCGAAACCTTCAGTTGCACCCATTTCCCTTTGGAAAGCTGGGAATCCGTCGCATAATCCGCCGCAAAGGATGAAAAGGCAAGGGATAAAAACAGCAAAAAACACCCGGCGAATCCGTTCCGTCCGAGCCTTCTTCTTCTGTCTTCCGTCTTTCCCCTTTCCTTTCTTTGACCGGGTGTCTTCCTTTCTTTTTTCATTTTATATAGCAGTCCAATAATTTATTTTCTCCGATATATCCTTGCAGGTGGTCGTCAATTTTCACGTTTCCGATTCCCGCGGGCGTTCCGGTATAAATAAGGTCGCCCATTTTGAGTGTCATAAACCGGCTCACATATTCGATAATCTCATCTATTTTGAACAGCATATCGGATGTATTTCCTTCCTGCACTGTTTTGCCGTTGATGTCTAAACGAAAAGGCAACCGGTTTATATCTTCATTCAGATTTTCCAACGAAACAAAATTACCTGTAATAGCCGAATTGTCAAACGATTTACAAAGTTCCCAGGGCAATCCGGCTTCCCTGAACTTATGTTGTAAATCTCTTGCGGTCATGTCAATCCCGACTGTAATTTCATCAAAATACCGGTGCGCAAATCGTCGTGCGATACTTTTCCCTAAGCGGCTGATTCTTACTACTACTTCTGCTTCGTATTGCACATCCGACGAGAAATCCGGTATGTAAAAAGGCTTTCCGTCTTTCAACAAAGAGGTATCGGCCTTCATGAAAATGGTCGGTTCTCTTGTAATTAACGTGTGATGCAACTCTTTATTGTGAGAAGCATAATTCATTCCTACGCAAATAATCTTCATGATGTTTTTTTTTGTTCAAAGGTATAAAAGTATCTTGGATTGACAAGAGGCGGCGGCTGCGCAACTAAAAATTCAGTTGAAAACAGATTTGCGGGAACTCCCGCAACCATGAATTCAGTTGAAAACAGACTTGCGGGAGCTTCCGCAACTAAGAATTCAGTTGAAAACAGACTTGCGGGAACTTCCGCAACAAAGAATTCAGTTGTAAACAGACTTGCGGGAACTCCCGCAACTAAAAATTCAGTTGAAAACAGACTTGCGGGAACTCCCGCAACAAAGAATTCAGTTGTAAACAGACTTGCGGGAACCTCCGCAACTAAGAATTCAGTTGTAAAGGGAAGATAGAAATCGGAAGCCGGCTTCCGGGATAATTGGCGGCAGGCTTCCGGAGTTATCGTATCGGCAGGTAGTCGGGACGGTCAATTTGCCTTGCAGCGGACGCTGTACTGTGCGCGTTTATCATTTTCCGATAAACCAACTCCTCCCATACTGCCCGCACTAAAGCTGAGCTTGAACGCACCGGTCGGACCCGTACTACTCGAAGACCACAGAATGCAGGTTCCCCAATAATAGGGATCATCCTTCCACATGCCACCAAGCAGAAGGATGTCTATACCGTTATTATAGCTCGCATGACTCTCTCCTTTAGTCTCTGCATTGTCCACCTTCGTCTTGCTTCTCATCTTTATCGCGGCATAACCCTTCCCTGCGTAGGATGAATAAATTTCATTTTCATCGTCGCCAATAACCTGAATCAGCTTGTCCCATTCATTTTTTGAAGGCAAATGCCATCCCTCCGGGCATATTCCCTGACGATTCGTAGGGTTGTCGTCCGTATCATTATAAGCCGTACCAGGGTTTGCCGCCGCCCAGGTATAAAGCCGTCCGTATTCCGGATGTGCTTCAAAAAGAGCCTTGTCCATATTCGGATAGTGATAATATCTATGGGACTTATCATTGCTTCCATTACGGTTCT
>JAIRSN010000274.1 GCA_031255425.1 Dysgonamonadaceae bacterium | reverse complement strand
AAGACCGTGCTAACCCGGTGAAAAAAGAAAGAAGCAATTCCTTGCTGAAAATAATATACAATTTGATTTACAACCCATTGCATTTTCAGGAAAATACAAAAAAAGAAAGCCGCCGTTCGAGGCTGCCGGCGACACTGCGTGTCCCGCCTGATTAAATGCGTTGACCCTGGGCGTGTGGCGGGGAATTTGTAACTCAAATACATTTTTCATATCTTTGGCAATCTAAATCGAATGAAAAAACACGTGAGAAAAATTAAACCGCTTTTGATCCTTTTGTTTGTTACGCACGCCTTTCTCCGGGCTGAAAAAATTCAGTTGTGGACGCCGAACGAAGGTCTTTCCAACAGTCATATCTCCCAGATTTACCAGGATTCGCAAGGGTATATCTGGATTGCCACCGAAAACGGATTGAATAAGTTCAACGGATACAACTTTACTGTCTACTCGGAACAACCGGACGACTCGACTTCTTTGCGCGGAAATTATGTCTATACCGTCCTCGAGGACAGTCGCGGGATATTCTGGGTGGGTTCGATGGGCGGTTTGTTGCAGTACGACCGGCAGAAAGACAGCTTCCGCCCTTTCCTTATCCAGGACAGCGTCCCGTTTTACTTAGACCGCGTGACGTGGCTGCTGGAAGACCGGGACAACAATATCTGGGTCGCGTCGCCCGGCGACGGTATTATCTGCCTGGATGCCGAGTCCTTAAAGCCTCGCTTTTTCAGTAAAAAAAACAGCCAATGGCCCCAGGATAATATCGACTGCGCATTTGAAGACAGCGCCGGAAACCTGTGGTTCGGGTCTTACACCAACGGCGTCTACCTTTTCGACCCCGAAACGCAGTCGGTGAGGCATTTCAAATACGACCCGGCGGTTCGGGGATGCCTGAACGACGACCGGGTTTTTTCTATCTGCGAGGATTCCTTCGGGCGGGTGCTGATCGGAACGCTGGGCAGCGGGGTAAATATTTACGACCAGCGTACCCAGACTTTTACCGCCTTGAAAACCGGTCGCTCCGCGCCGGAAAACCAGATATTTTCCATGAAACCGGACCGGAACGGCAATGTCTGGCTGGGAACCGACGGCGCCGGAATTATCTGTTACAAGCCCGGGGAAAACAAAACGACACCGCTACACCCGGCGCTGGAATCGTGCGACCTGGCAAAAACCAAGGTGCATCACTTCTTTGAGGATAAACAGGGAAATATGTGGGTCGCCCTCTACCAGAAGGGAATCCTGTTTATTCCTTCGACGGGAAATAATTTTGAGAATTACGGCTTCGACCCTTTTGAGCCGCAACGCAGCATCGGGACCAACTGCGTGATCTCGGTGCTGGAAGACAGCGGCGGCAATGTCTGGATCGGCACGGACGGCAACGGCTTGTACCGGATTCATCCGCTCAACCGCAAAATCGAGCATTTCTTCTCCGGGAATACGCCGCATTTCCCGGAGGACGTGATCACGGCTCTGTTTGAAGATAAAGACAAAAATATTTGGATCGGGACCTATGTCAGCGGGATGTTCCGCTACAACCGGACCACGAAAAGTTTTGATTCCCACTACAATAGCCTGAATACTTCGAACCGGCTCCGGCACGGCCACGTGTCGTCTTTTGTGCAGGACGCGGACGGAATCCTCTGGATCGGATTGAACGGCGGCGGCTTGAACAGCCTGAACCCGGCAACAAACCGGATCCGCTACCACCGCCCGGGCAGGCAGTCCGGAATCTCCAACGAGTGGATTTACTCCTTGTGCCCGGACGCGGACGGGGTCTTGTGGATCGGCACCTCCAACGGCGTGAACCGCTTCGACCTGCAATCGGGGACGTTCCTCGAACCGGCGCTCCTGAACGACCAGCAGCACACAAACCTGATTTACGCCATCCGGCAGGATCACAAGGGAAATATGTGGATCGGCAGCTTTTTCGGGCTTTATGTCGTAGACCGGATGTCCGGCGCGCTTTCGAAAAAGACAATGCTGGACGGGTTGCCGGACAATATGATCAACGGGATTGAAGAGGATGCCGGACATCACCTGTGGCTGAGTACCGGCAACGGCTTGTGCCGCTACAATCCGGAGACGGGGGAATGCCTGAACTTTTACGCGGAAGACGGTATTCAAAGCAATGAGTTTCGCAGGGGGAGCCATTTCAAGGGGAAAAACGACCGCCTCTATTTCGGCGGGATAAACGGCTTGACGAGCTTTGTGCCGTCGCGCGTCGGGGATAGCAACACGCTGCTGCACCTGGCTTTTACGGATTTGTTGATCTACAACGAGCCGGTGCAGGTGGGGAAGTCGGCGATCCTCGGAAAATCGCTGGACGAATCGGACAATATCCACCTGAAATACAACCGGAGAAGTTTCACCTTCCGGTTTGCCGCCCTGGAATACCGGATGCCGCAACGGGTGCGTTATTACACGCAAATGGAAAATTTCGACAAGCACTGGCGCCGCGCCAATCATCCCGACCGGAGCGTTACGTATACCAATCTCAATCCGGGGAAATACATTTTCAAAGTGAAAGCGACCTTAGACGGCATTCATTTTCTGGAACGGGAAATCAAGGTGATTATCGAGCCGCCGTTCTGGTTGAGTATCTGGGCGAAAATCGTCTACACGGTACTCTTCCTCCTGCTCACCGGCTTTGTTTATTCCCACCTGCACAACCGGATCCGGCAGAAACAGGCGCTGATGGAAAAGGAACAGCAAAAGCAACTGTCGGAAAGCAAACTTCAGTTCTTCACGGACGTGTCGCACGAGATACGGACGCCGCTGTCGCTTATTCTCGGCCCGATCGAAAAGCTGGAGGAACAGGCGCGGGACGAAAAAACGCTTTCTACTTACAAGATAATCCACCAGAACGCGCTGCGTATTCTCCGGCTTGTCAACCAGTTGATGGACTTGCGGGCGGTCGACAAGGGGAAACTGAAGTTGAAGGTGGAAAAAACAGACCTGAACGAGTTTATCTGCAAGATTATGGATTCGTTCCGGGAGTTGGCAGCCAGCCGGCAGATCGACTTCAACTGGGTGATAAAAAATCCGTTGCCGGACGTTTACATCGACCGGGACTGCATCGATAAAGTGATTTTCAATTTGCTTTCCAACGCCTTCAAGTTTACCCACAAGGGGGGAAAGATCACGATCGAGGCGGGCATCGACCTCCGGAACCTCTGCATAAGCGTGGAAGATACCGGCATCGGCATTGCCAAAGAGAACCAGCGCCTTATTTTCGACCGGTTCTACCAGGTGCGCGACAGCCAGGTGAATACCAAAATGGGGACGGGCATCGGCTTGCACCTGTCGAAAATGATGATTGAACTGCACCACGGCGAACTGTTTGTGGAAAGCGAACCCGGACGGGGTTGCCGGTTCACGCTGCTTCTTCCGCTGGATAAAAGCGAGTACAAGCCGGAGGAATTTGGGAATACAACGGGTGAAACGACGGCGATGATGGTGCAGCCATCGGTTCGGTTGTACGAGGAAAGCAGCCCGGAGGAGGAGGAGAAAAAGGGCGCCGGGCAAACGAAACAGATGCAATCGATTCTGCTGGTGGAAGATGATATAGATATTCTGAATTACATTGATTCCGAGTTGTCGTCCAAATACAAGATCTACCGGGCAAACAACGGCAAGGAGGGGCTGGGTAAAGCGTTGAAATACATACCGGATCTGGTGGTCAGCGATATTGTCATGCCCGAAATGGACGGGCTGACCTTGTGCAAGCTGTTGAAAAGCAACGACAAGACTTGTCATATCCCGATCATCCTGCTGACCGCCAAAACCAATGTGGAACAACGGATTGAGGGTCTTGAAAGGGGGGCGGATTCGTATATTCCCAAGCCGTTTAACCTGAAACACCTGGAAACGCGGATAGAAAAATTGCTCGAACTGCGGGAGAAGCTGAAACTCAAATACAAAGCCGGTCCGGAGGAAGCGGAAGCGGAAATACAGGTGTTGTCGTCGGACGAGAAGTTGTTCCTGAAATTCAACGAGAAACTGCGCGAGCAGATCAGCAACCCGAATCTGAGTGTCAGTTCCATCAGCCGCGAGTTGGGGCTGAGCCGCGTACACCTCAATCGCCGGCTGAAATTGATAAACAACGAATCGCCGGGAAACTACATCCGGAACTTCCGCCTGAAACAGGCTGCCTTGCTGTTGACAAACAAAAGGATGTCGATAGCGGAGGTGGCGTATGCGGTCGGCTTTTCTTCGCATGCTTATTTTAGTAATATCTTTAAGGAACATTTTGGGATGTCGCCTTCGGAATATATCGAGGCAAACAGGCAAAACTGATTTTGGCGCGCAGCCGCTTTTATATTATACCTTATATATAATATGGTATAGAATGATGATAACCCGTAGCCAAGCAAATACACCGCACCTCTTTAAAATTATAAAAGACACTGCGTATCCGCCAAATAAATCGAAGAAATTACCATTTAGATAATATGAGGAATTATTTTTTTTACAAAAGCGCAATCCGGCGAAAATCTCCCACAGAAGTTTTCACACTTTCGCAACTCCGCGAAAACCCGCCGCAGAAGTTTTTACGCTTTCGCAGTTTCGCGAAAACCCGCCGCAAACGTTTTTTCGTTTTCGCAGCTCCGCGAAAAACAAAAATTAACATTTTCAGGTTTTCGCAGTGCTGCGAAAAAACAAAAATTAACAAATTTGCGTTTTCGCACTTCCGCGAAAAAACAAAAATTAACAAATTTGCACTTTCGCAGTTCTGCGAAAGCGTCCCGGAGTTCTATTCAGGTTTTCGCAATTTGCGAAAAACATTTTTTTAACGGATTTAGGGGTTCGCCTCCTTTTTAAGAGAACAATAAAAAAGAATTACGAATCAGTTTAAATTAAAAAACAACATGAAGATTGAATTTATTTTTTCGTGCAGTGTTTATCCCGCGACAAACTAAATTCGCAACCGCAATACCGCTGGTTATAGAATCCGTTTTCCTGCAAGAGAATCCTGCGCCGTTCGCTTAGACCCTCTTTCCGCCAGTTCCTGTCCCAGAACACGATGCCGGGGAATGGAGCGACCGCCCATTCCCCCGCCGTTGCGATTTGCTTTGTGTCTTTCCAGCGGGAAGAAGCCAG
>JAIRSN010000252.1 GCA_031255425.1 Dysgonamonadaceae bacterium | reverse complement strand
AACTCGGCGACCAGTTTCAGGTTGAATTGCCGGCCGGTCAGCTTGTCGGGGACGGCGTGCATCACTCCTTTTACGTCGGAAAACCAGGAGTAGGAACTGACGTTCTTGATGTCGAACAGGTTGAAGACGTCGACCCCAAGCCAGATGTTCCGGAAGTGTGTCCAGAAGGAGGTGCTTCGGGAACGGTCGTCTTCTCCCCACAGGCGGTAGGTCATCCCGAAGTCGATCCGGCGGTAGGGCGGCGCGTGGAACCGGGGTTTGTACTCGTTGCCGGGGACGCTGAACGGTAAGCCTTGCGCCCAGATCGCCCGCAGGTTCCCTTGCAGTCGCTTGTTGGTCTTCGGCAGGTAGTCGGAGAAGTACAGCGTGAAGTTGTACAGTTGGTCGGTCGGCATCGCGACTTTTTCCCCGTTGATGTATTGCCGTGCCTGCATCAGGGAAAATCCGACCCACGAATCGGTCTCCGGAACAAATTGCCCGAACAGTTTTGTGTCGATGCCGGTGGCGTACCCGTGCGAACTGTTTTCGCCGGAATACCAGACGCGTACGTTGTTCACACTGTAAGGGACCAGGTGGTCTAATTTCTTGTAATACAACTCTGCCGTGAACTTAAACGGACGTCCGTCCTGCATCCGGAAACTGTAATCTCCCCCTAAAACAAAATGAATGGAGCGTTGCGACCGGATGTTTTGGTTCAGCCGGATGTAATCGTCGCCGGCTTCGTTCGCCTGCGTGACCCGGAACTCCTTATAAAACGGCGACTGGTAGTAAATCCCGGTTGCCAGCCGGAAGGTGTAACGCTGGTTTCCGCCCGGCACAAACCCGAAGGATGCCCGCGGACTGAACAGGAACTCCCGGTTGTAGTTCCAATAACTGCCCCGGATGCCCGCGGTTAACGAAAACAGCCCGGCGTCGCCCCGGAACTTGTAGGTGTCCTGAATATACCCGGAAAAACGCTGGGACGCGGTCTGGTTTTTGGAGTACAGGTTGCGGAAAACCTTCAGTTCCGCCTCGCCGGACGGAAGCGAATACCCCATCGAATCCCGCAACTCCCACTCGTTGATGCGGTCTTTGATATTCTCCCGCTGTCCTCCCAGCGACCAGCGGAGGGTGTTCTGATTCAGTTCCCAACGGCCGGAGAGAGAGGCGTTGAAGACTTGTGCCTGGAGTTGATCGCGGGCGTGCTGGTGAAACAGCCCCGTGCCGATGTTGTCCTCGCCTTCTTCCAGCACATTGCTGAGCCAGTATTCGCCGGTGATGTCGTAGGTCTCTTCCTCCCGCGACTGAAAACCGGATACCTGCAACGCCAGGTCTGCCCGTTCGGAAAGCGTGTATTGCAGCGTGGCGGCGCCGAACAGCGTCCGGAAGCGGTCTTTTTCCATCCCGTCGAAATAGGCTTTGAACTTGCGCGGGCTATCGGACGTTCCGTAGGAAGTTTCCCGGTCGCCCGGATTAAAGTCGTAGCTGTTGTCGGAATAATTGCCGATAAAGCTCAAGGTCAATGCCGGCGTGAAGGCGTAGTTCATAAACGTTTGCAAGTCCATCACGGACGGGTTGTAGTCGCCCCGCGTGTCCAAGGTGTTCAGCAGGGTGGTTCCCCTTTTGTAACGGAAGCCGGTGATCTGGGAAAACTTGCCGTAGACGGAGCCTAAGTAGGCGCTCCCGCCCAACATGCTCCCGGTGAATCCGCCTTCCAGCTTTTCCGGGTTTTTGTAGGTGACGTCCAGCACCGACGACATCTTGTCGCCATACCGGGCGTCGAATCCCCCCGAAGAAAACCGGACGGATTGCGTCAGGTCGGGGTTGATAAAGCTCAGTCCTTCCTGTTGCCCGTTGCGGATCAGCAGGGGGCGGTAGATTTCGATGCCGTTGACATAGACAATGTTTTCGTTGTAATTTCCCCCCCGCACCGAGTACTGGGTGCTGAGTTCGTTGGTGGAAGAAACGCCGGTGCCGGCGGTCATCACAAAGGATTCGACGCTTCCGCCGGTGGCATCGACCGACAGGCGGCCTTGTCCCATGCTGATTTTTTCCATCGTATTGGTTTGAATGCGGTTGGCGGTAATCACCGCCGTCTCCAGCTCGTACGACTGCGGGCGCATCTGCACGTTCAGCACCCGGTCTTCCTGCGGGCTTTCGACAGGCGCTTCCACCCGGTTGTAGCCCAGGCAGGTGAAGACAATCGTCAGGGAATCTTTCGGCGCAACCGACAGGGTGTACTGTCCTTTTTCGTTGGTCAGCGTACCGTTCATGGTCCCTTTGACCTGTACGGTGGCTAATTCGATGGGAAGTCCCGCCGCATCGGACACAACGCCCGCTATTTTGATCCGCTGGGCGGAAACGGAACAGGGAAGGAGCAAGAGAAGAATAACAAGCAAATGAAATTTCATAATTCTGTAATTATACCTTGTATTAACGGAAAAGAAGTCTTCATATTGTCAGTTTTTCCGGCAAAACGTTTTACAGGCGCAGTCGTCGCAGGGCGTTTTCCCCGCCTTGTTGCCCTTCAGCAGCCGGAACAGTTTGTATCCGGCGAACAATACCGCCATCAACAAGATTAAAAATACGATGAGGGTTTGCCCGTTTACATCCATAATTGCCCTGCCTGATAGATACAAAAAGCCACGATCCACGCCAGTGCGGTGGTGTAAAGGGCGGTGAATAACGCCCATTTCAGGCCGGCTTCCTTGCGGATCGCCACCAGTACGGCGATGCAGGGAAAATAGATCAACACAAAGACCATAAACGAATAGGCGACGAGCGGGGTAAGGGTGGGCTGCTCTTTCAGCTTGGCTCGCAGGGCAACGGAGTCTTCGCCGGCGCTCATCTCGGATTGGTACAGGACGCCCATCGAACTGATCACAATCTCTTTGGCGCCCATTCCGGTAAGGATGCTTACGCCGATTTTCCAGTCGTAGCCCAGCGGGGCGATGGCGGGCGCGATGAAATGACCGAACCGCCCGATGTAGGAGTTTTCCATCCGTTCCGCTTCCTTGTCGATGGAGAGTTGGGCGAGTTGCGCTTTCTTCGAATCGTCCGGCAGGGAAGGGTCGCACTGTACCGACTCCATCTGCGCCTCGTAATCCTGCGAATAGTCGACGGTTTGCGGGAAGTATCCCAGCGCCCAGACCAGGACGGAGGCAACGAGGATGATGGTGCCCATCTTTTTCAGGTACTGCCCGCTTTTGTTTCCCGTATGTTTCCAGATGTTCCGGAGGGTAGGCCAGCGGTAAGGCGGCAGTTCCATCACAAACGGGATGTCCCGCTTTTGGAACAGTACCTTGTTGAACAGGATCGCCATCAGCACGGCAAGGGCAACCCCGATGGCGTAGATGCTGAGCATCACCACCGCCTGGTTTTTCTCGAAGAAGACGGAGATAAACAGCACGTACACCGGCAGCCGGGCGCTGCACGACATAAAGGGGATGATCAACATGGTGAGCAGGCGGTCTTTCCGGTTTTCCAGCGTCCGGGTCGCCATCACCGCCGGCACATTGCACCCGAAGCCGGTCAGCATCGGGATAAATGATTTCCCGTGCAAGCCGATTTTGTGCATCAGCTTGTCCATGATAAATGCGGCGCGCGCCATGTAGCCCGTGTCTTCCATCAGCGAGATGCAGAGAAAGAGGATGAGGATGTTGGGCAAAAACACGATGACCCCGCCGACCCCGCCGATGACGCCGTCGGTCAGCAGGTCGCACAGCATCCCCGCCGGCATTGTGTCGCGGATCCAGTCGTTCAGCAGCGCCACAAGCGACTTGATCCATTCCATGGGATAATTTCCCAGCGAGAAGGTTGCCTGGAACATCCCCCACATAAACGCGATAAACAGGGGAATACCCAGCCATTTATTGGTCAGGATATGGTCCAGCCGGTAGCCTTTGGCGTTCTCCTTGCGGACCGCCGGCTGGTAGGTTTCTTTCAGCGCGCCGCGGATAAAGGCGTACTTGGCGTCGGCAATCACGGTTTCGATCCGGGTGTTGTATTTGCCCTCCAGCCCGGCGATTTCGGTTTCGACAACCCGTATCAGCGCGTCCGTATTGGGAAAGAGGGTGATCTGTTCCCGGAAGCTCCTGTCGTTTTCCAACAGCTTGAGCGCCACATACTGCGCATGGAACCGGTCGGTCAGCAGGTGGTTTTTTTTCACTTCCGTTTTGATCCGGTCGATTGAGTGGTTGATGTCGTCGCCGTAGTTGATATGGATATGCCGGTAGACGGGTTCCTGTTCTTCGTAGGTATGGATGACCGTATCCATCAGTTCCTCAATGCCTTTCCCTTTGGAGGCAATGGTCGGGACAAACGGGATGCCGATCATCTTCCCCAGGTAGCCGTAATCGAACCGGTCGCCTTTTGCCTCCAGCTCGTCGTACATATTCAGCGCAATAACCACTTTGATATTCATGTCGATCAGTTGCGTGGTCAGGAACAGGTTCCGCTCCAGGTTGGAGGAGTCGACGACATTGACAACCACGTCGGGCATGGTTTCCGTCAGGTGTTTCCGGACGTACAGTTCCTCCGGGGAATATTCCGAGACGGAGTAGGTCCCCGGCAGGTCGGCGAGGTTGATCCGGTAGCCGTTCCGGGAGAGGTGCGCGGTCTTGATGTCGACCGTCACGCCGCCGTAGTTCCCGACCCGTTCCCGGCTTTTGGTGGCATAGTTAAAGAGGGTGGTCTTGCCCGAATTGGGGTTCCCGACCAGGGCGACCTGGATAGTCTTGCCTTTCTTCCGGACGATCGGGTCGATTTCGTCGGCGGGGAGCGTTCCCTCGTACGACTGTTTTTCGGCGATTTCGTCTTCCCCGACAATCTCTATCATGTGCGCTTCGCTGGTCCGGAGCGAAACACGGTAGCCCATCAGTTCATATTCCGTCGGGTCCTGAAAGGGGAAAGGCGCTTTTTTGATAGCTTTCACCCGCGTTCCGTAGACGAATCCCATTTCCGTAATCCGCTTCCGGAATGCGCCGTACCCTTTTATTTTGGTGATGATGGCGGATTCGCCTATGGCGAGCCCGGACAAATACCGGATTGTTTCCTGCTGTTTACGCATGTCTGTTTTTCTTTTTTCAGGCTGTAAAAGTAGTAAAAAAGGAGCAGTGGCGCAAGGGGATTCGAGCCAGGCGGGACACGGCACCACGGGACACGGAGTGTCTTTTGTATTTTAAAGGAGTACGGTGTATCGGCTTGGCTGCGACGGCGGCGGTGCGGTTGCGGAGTCCGGAGAAAGGCTGCACAACCCGCAGGGTTGAATATGAGTAACCCCGGGTGACAACCCGGGGAGAGCATGCTTCTCCCACAATAACCCAGCCCAACGGCAACGCCTTGGGTATCGGTATCCGGCGGAGGGACGCAAAACCTCATTTCCACCTAATTTTTAATAACAAAACAACCTGAGTAGCCAAGCAGATATATATTCTATATCCCAACCTCATTAAAATATAAAGGAGTACGGTGTATTTGCTACGCAGATGGGGCTGCTTCCCCAAAATATAAAAGCGGCTGCGTCATAGGAGGGACTGCTTCCTTAAAATATAAAAGCGGCTGCGCCGCCGGGAGTTCCCGAAAGTTATTTTTAAACTTGATTCTTACTTTCGGGAGTTCCCGAAACCATTTTTTAAACTTGATTTAT
>JAIRSN010000221.1 GCA_031255425.1 Dysgonamonadaceae bacterium | reverse complement strand
GATAAATCATCCTGCGGCGACAGTTCCCGGGGCGTCGTGCCCTTTTTGAACAACCGCGCCGTCCGGGAGCCTGCCAGTTTCAGCTCGTTCTTTTCCACTTTTAATAAACAGCCTTCCCGCAATCCCAGAACAAAGGTCTTGGGATTGACTTCGATAAATTCGTTGATCCGGTCTTCGCGCGTTTCGCCCCCGAAACCTTCGGGATGGATGTCCAAATAATGCGGATTGATCTGGAAAGGGACCAGGTTGAGCGTGCTGAAACCGTAGGGTTCCACGATCGGCATGTCGTTGGTCGTTTTCAGGCTTGGGCACGCCACGTTGCTTCCGGCGCTCCACCCGATGTACGGCGTCCCGGCTTTCACTTTCTGCCGGATGACCTCCATCAGCTTGTTCTCGCGCAGTTGCTGGACGAGCCGCCACGTGTTGCCGCCGCCGATCACGATCACTTCCGCCTTCTCTACCGCCCGGACCGGGTCAGGGGCGTGATGCACACTCGTTATCCGGCAGCCCAGGGTCGAAAAAACCGCGTCGACCTTCGCCTCGTACGTGTCGTAACTGAAAGAAACCGCTGCGTAGGGAATAAACAGCGCTGTCGTTGGCGTTTCGCCCAGAAAAGATTGAATCTGCGGGCGCGGCCACCCTAAATAGTCCTCTCCGTGATTGGTTGAATTACTTAATAATAAAAGTTTCATGGTATTTTAATAAAATTATTGTGCAAATAAAGCAATTTTTTTTGGATAAAAGTTTGTTTTTGTAAAAAAAGTGTTACATTTGCATCGAGTTAGTATAATGAAAGATATTTAAATGAAGCGATTTTACTTTACATATTCCTTTTTTTACTTTTCTTTTTATAAGAAGTAAGGCAGGATGTTGTATCATAAAATCGGAAAATTATGTGTGATGAGTCCTGCCGGAAACGGCGGGATTCTTTTTTTGAACAAACAGGACAATGAAAACAGTAGCCATACAGGGAATTAAAGGAGCCTACCACGAGGCAGCCGCCCGGACTTATTTCGGCGGGAGAGGGGAGCCTGCGATTGAAATACTGCCTTGCCGGCAGTTTAAAGACGTGATTTCCGCCGTGAAGCGGGAGCCGGAACTGACCGGGATACTGGCGATCGAGAACACCATCGCCGGCAGTTTGTTGCAAAACCACGAGTTGATCCGGGAGAGCGGGCTGGTGGTGATCGGCGAACAGAAAATACGCATCTCGCACAGCCTGGCGGCGCTTCCCGGTGAAACGCCCGAAACGATCACCGAGGTCAATTCGCATCCGATTGCCTTGATGCAATGCGCCGATTACCTGGCGACCTTGCCGCAGGTGAAGATTGTCGAAAAAGAAGACACCGCTTCGAGCGCCCGGCGGATCGCCGAACAGGGGCTGAAGGCGCATGCCGCCGTGTGCAGCCGTTATGCTGCCGAATTATACGGCCTGAACGTGCTGGCGGAAGGGATTGAGACCAACAAACGGAATTTCACACGCTTCCTCCTGCTCGCCAACCGCTGCCTGGCGGACGAATGGCTCGACCCGTCGAAAGCCAGCAAATCGTCCATCGTCTTTACCCTGCCGCACACCGAGGGCAGCCTGTCGAAAGTGCTGACAATCCTCTCTTTTTACGACGTGAACCTGACGAAGATCCAGTCTTTGCCCATCCTGGGGCGCGAATGGGAATACCTTTTCTATGTAGACCTGACCTTTCTCAACCGGTTGAAATACAGGCAGGGGCTGGACGCAATCCGTCCCCTGACCAACGACTTCAAGATATTGGGCGAATACGAAGAATGTAAAACGGAAGAATGAAAATGACCGGCGAAAACAACAGCATACAACCCGCCCGCCGCCTGGATGCGGTGGAGGAATACTATTTCTCCGGAAAATTGCGCGAGATAAACGAAATGAACCGGGTGGGGTGCGACGTCATCAACCTGGGAATCGGCAGCCCGGACCTGCCGCCTTCGCCGGAGGTCGTCGACACCTTATGTACGGCGTCCCGGCAGCCCCATGCGCACGGTTACCAGCCTTATACCGGGATTCCGGAGTTGCGTGCGGCGTATGCCGGCTGGTACAGGAAGTGGTACGGGGTAGACCTGGATCCCGGCACGGAAATCCAGCCGCTGATTGGTTCGAAGGAGGGCATCCTGCATATCTCGCTGGCATTCCTGAATCCGGGGGACGCCGTGCTGCTGCCCGACCCGGGCTATCCCGCTTACCGTTCGGTGAGCTGCCTGGTGGGCGCCCGCCCGGTGACCTACGGCTTGACCGCGGAACGGAACTGGCAACCCGATTTCGATGCGCTGGAGCAACAGGACCTGTCGGCAGTCCGGCTGATGTGGGTCAACTATCCCCACATGCCGACCGGCGCCCCGGCGAGCCGGGAACTGTTCCGGCGGCTGGTTGCCTTCGGGAAAAAACACCGCATCGTCATCTGCCACGACAATCCGTACAGCTTTATCCTGAACGACCGTCCCCTGAGTATACTGGAAACCGCCGGGGCGAAGGAGATTTGCATCGAACTCAACTCGCTGAGCAAGTCGCAGAACATGCCGGGGTGGCGGATGGCGATGCTGGCGTCCAATCCGCAGTTTGTGCAATGGGTGCTGAAGATCAAAAGCAACATCGACAGCGGGCAGTTCAAGCCGATGATGCTGGCGGCGGCGCAGGCGCTGCAAGCTACGGAGGAATGGTACGCCGGCATGAACACCGTCTACCGGCAGCGGCGCCGGGTGGCGGAGGAAATCATGCGGGCGCTGGGTTGCACGTTCGACCCGGAGCAGTCCGGACTGTTCCTCTGGGGAAAAATCCCGGAAAGCTGCGCGGACGGCAAGGAATTGGCGGACGAACTCTTGCAACGTGCCTGTGTATTCGTCACGCCCGGCTTTATTTTCGGGAGCAACGGCGGGCAATACATCCGGATTTCCCTTTGTTGCCCCGAAGAACGCTTACGGGAAGCCTTGCGCCGGATCATCCTGCCGCCGGTTTTCCCCCAAAAAAAGAATAAGAATTAAAAATAAATGAACATGGAATTCGAATCAATCTTATTGCCCGGAATCAGCGCCCAACGGCCGCTGGTGATTGCCGGGCCGTGCAGCGCCGAAACGGAAGAACAGGTCCTGGCGACCGCCCGGGAATTGGCGGGCAAGGGTATCAACGTGTACCGGGCGGGCATCTGGAAGCCCCGTACCAAACCGGGCGGCTTTGAAGGCGTCGGGACGAAGGGGCTGGGCTGGTTGCAGCAGGTGAAAAAGGAAACGGGCATGTACGTTGCCACCGAGGTAGCCACCCGCAGCCACGTGGACGAAGCCGTGGCGCACGGCATCGATATGCTGTGGATCGGCGCCCGGACGTCTGCCAACCCCTTCGCCGTCCAGGAGATTGCGGACGCCCTGAAAGCCTTGGCGTTCGAGGGACCGGTGCTGGTGAAGAACCCGGTGAACCCCGACCTGGACTTGTGGATCGGCGCCATCGAACGGATCTACAACGCCGGCATCCGGAAAATCGCGGCGATACACCGGGGCTTCAGCTCGTACGACAAAAAGCTCTACCGCAACCTTCCCCAGTGGCACATCCCGATTGAACTGAAACGGCGGCTCGCCGGCTTGCCCCTGCTGTCGGACCCCAGCCACATCGGGGGGAAACGGGAGTTGATCGCGTCCCTGTCGCAGCAGGCGATGGACCTGAACTACGACGGGCTGATCATCGAGTCGCACACCGACCCCGACCGGGCGTGGAGCGACAAGGAACAACAGGTGACGCCGGACGTGCTGTCGTACATCCTGAACCTGCTGGTGATCCGCGACACCAAACAGACCACGGAAAACCTGACCGAACTCCGGCAACAGATAGACCGGATCGACCACGAACTGCTGGCTATCCTTGCCAAGCGGATGCGGGTGTCGCGCGAGATCGGTCAATACAAGAAAGAACACAACATGCCGGTGCTTCAGACCGGGCGCTACGACGAAATCCTGGACCGCCGCGTGAACGGTGCCCGGGAAATGGGCATGGACGGCGCTTTTATGAAGACCATCCTGGAAGCCATCCACGAAGAATCCATCCGGCAACAAATCGAGGTATTGAACCAATGAAAATACAGATCTTAGGCGCCGGGAAGATGGGGTCGTTCTTTGCAGACGTGCTGAGCGCAGGGCACGAGGTGGCAATTTTCGACCCGGACCCGGGAAAACTGCGCTTCACGTACAACTGTATCCGGATGAACGATCCGGAAGAAATCGCGGCTTTCCAGCCGGAAATCCTGCTCAATGCCGCCGCCGTCCAGCACACGCTCAAAGCCTTCGGGCAGGCGCTGCCTTATGTTCCGGCGGGGTGTATCCTGTCGGACATTGCGTCCGTGAAGACGGGGCTGAAGGAATTTTACCAGGGGCTGGGGCGTCCGTTTGTCTCCACGCACCCGATGTTCGGCCCGACTTTTGCCAACCTCACCCACCTGTCGTCCGAAAATGCCATTATCATATCCGAGTCGAATCACCTGGGTAAAGTTTTTTTCCGTGATTTATATCATTCTTTGAACCTGCATATCTTCGAATATTCATTCGAGGAACACGACCGGACGGTGGCGTATTCGCTGTCGATTCCGTTTGCCTCGACGCTGGTCTTCGCGGCGGTGATGAAGCCGCAGGAGGCGCCGGGGACGACCTTCAAGAAGCACATGGCGATAGCGCGTGGGTTGATGTCGGAAGACGATTACCTGCTGACGGAAATCTTGCTCAATCCGCACACCGCCGGACAGTTGGCGTTGATCCGGGAAGAATTGTCCCGCCTGCTGGGGATGATTGAGGAGAAGGACGCCGGCGCCCTGAAAGACTTTTTGCACCGGATGCGGCAAAAGGTTCAATAATTCCGCCGGCAGCCTGTCAGAGGTCGAGCAAGCCCGCCGGCAAATCCATATATATTTTCTGTTGATTTTCGTCGATCCGGACGATCAGCGCCGCGGCTGCGGGAACGAACCGTTCCGCCCCGTTGTTTTCGACCCGGAACAGGGTGTTGAGGGTAGAGGTGTCGACGCCGGCAACCGTCCCGACTTCCCCGGCGGCAGCGTCTATCAAGGTAAATCCGATAAAATAATCCCAATCGGGCAAGGTTTCTTCCGCCGGTTGAGGCAGGTATTTTTTGGGAAGATACACTGCCTTGCGGGTCAGCGCCCGCGCCTTTTCTTCCGAACAGATTCCTTTCAGGCGAACCAGCGCCGTGGAACCGGAGGTCAGCCGGTATTCCTCCAAACGAAACGGGACGAAGATGCCGTCCAACTCGCAGACTAAGAAGGGACACCCCTCGTCGCCGAACGCATCGAGGGTGAACCGGAACGACAGTTCCCCCTTCACCCCGTGCGGCTTCCCGAACGTGCCCGCCTCCGTCAGTTCTTCTTTCCGTATCATATCCGTGTAATCCGGGCGCCGAGGGCGTTTAGACGTTGGTCGATAGACTGGTAGCCCCGGTCGATCTGGTCGATGTTGTGGATGCAGCTGGTTCCCTGGGCACTCAGGGCGGCAATCAGCAGGGCGATGCCGGCGCGGATGTCCGGCGACACCATGTTTGCCGCCCGCAGGCTGTACCGCCTTGCCGAGCCGATCACCGTCGCCCGGTGAGGGTCGCACAGGATAATCTGTGCCCCCATATCGATCAGCTTGTCCACGAAAAACAGGCGGCTTTCGAACATTTTCTGGTGAATGAGGACGCTTCCCACCGCCTGCGTCGCCACGACTAAGAAGACGCTCAGCAAATCGGGGGTCAGCCCCGGCCAGGGGGCGTCCGCGACGGTCAGGATGGAGCCGTCGATAAACGTATCGATCGTGTAGGACGCCTGCGCGGGCACCACGAGGTCGTCGCCCTCCTGGTTGACCGTGATTCCGAACTTGCGGAAGGCATCCGGAATAATCCCCAGGTCGTGGTACGAAACCTGCCGGATGCGCAGCTCCGACGCGGTCATCGCCGCCATCCCGATAAAGCTCCCCACTTCGATCATGTCGGGGAGAATCGTGTGTTCGCAGCCCTTCAACTCCCCGACGCCCTCGATGGTCAGGAGGTTGGACGCCAGGCCGTCCACCCGGGCGCCCATCGCGAGCAACATCCGGGTTAATTGTTGGAGGTAGGGTTCGCACGCCGCGTTGTAGATCGTCGTTTTCCCCTCCGCCAAGACCGACGCCATCAGGATGTTCGCCGTGCCGGTTACCGAGGCTTCGTCCAGCAACATATAGGTGCCCCGCAACCCGCCGGATTTCACCTCGTACGCCTGCCGGTTGGCATCGTAGCAGAAGTCGGCGCCCAGTTTTTGTATCCCTGTAAAGTGGGTATCCAAACGGCGGCGCCCAATCTTGTCGCCCCCCGGTTTGGGAATCAGGGCGTAGCCAAACCGGGCGACCAAGGGTCCCACCAGCATCACCGACCCGCGCAGGGAGGCGCTGCGTTTGAAAAATTCCTCCGTCTGAAGGTAATCCAGGTCGATGTCGTCCGCCTGAAACGTGTACGTGCCGGGGCGGGGACGATCCGTTTTCACGCCCATCTCGCCCAGGAGGACAATTAAATTGTTCACGTCCAAAATATCCGGTATGTTGTGGATAGTTACCTTCTCCGCGGTCAGCAGCGTTGCGCAAATGACCTGCAACGCTTCGTTCTTTGCCCCTTGCGGAAGGATTTCGCCGGAAAGCGAATGTCCGCCTTCAATAATAAACGAACCCATAGTGATTTATTTTTTTAAAAAAACAGTATTGTTTTGCAAATGTAAGGTATTTTTGAGGATTCTCCGCGCCCGCCGCCGAACTTTTTTCTGCCGTCAATCCAGCATCATCCGCATATACAGGTCGCCGGGCAAGGTCGCCGGGCAGTCCAGCCGTTTGATCATCCCCCGGTAGCCGGTCACGGGGGCGCCGGGCGCGTTCAGGATGCGGGCGCGGGGAAGCAGGTAGTAGTCGAACGCCGCCCGAAGAAGCGCGCGCCTGTTTTCTTCCTTATTATAGAAAAATTCTTTCAACACGATTGCCTCCTTTTCCCGGAAAGTAAAAGCAATGCCCTCGCGGCAGGCAAACAGGACGCCCCCTTCGCTGAAAAAGTCGAACAGTACCAGCCCCGTTTGCCGCTCGGTCTTCAGGACGGCGTTCGTCTTCGCCGACAGGAAGCGCGCGTACAGTGCGTGGAACGCCGGGAGGTCGACCGACCGGTAATCGGTAAAAATGCGGACGTCCGCTGCCTTTCCGGCAGCCGGCAGGGAGGCCGCCTCGACCGTCTCGCAGGCATGTTCGGGGAAGGCGGGGAGGTAGCCCCGTTTCGCGTAGAAGTCCTGCAAGTCCTTCCGCTGCGGAATCAGGAAGGTGCAGGCATAGCCCTTGCCGCGCATCGTGTGGAACGCCCGGTCGAGCAACCGTCCCATGTATCCCCTTTGGCGGAAAGCGGGATGCGTCATCGCCCCGGAGATATAGCCGGCGCGCCAAACCGTCTTGCCGGTCTTTATATTATAAGGAATCATTTGCAGGGAAGCCACGGGGCGGTTTTCGTTCAGGAGGAGCAGCGTTTCGTCGTTCCGGTAGACATTCTCAAAGTAAAAGTCGATAAACAGGTCGGTATCGTCCGGAAAACAGTACTTCCACAGCACTTTCAGGTCTGCCCGGCGGGTATCGTCGCTCCAGCGGATCATGCGTCAGTGCTTCGGTTGGACCCATCCTTTTTCCAGCAGGATGGATGGATGATAAGACAGTTTCGCCTGCCGCAACGACTCCAAGCCCAGGTCTTCCTCGCGGTTGATGTAACGGTAGGCGGAGCAGTGGTGCGCCGCAAACTGCTGGTTGATCATCGCAAAGCCGCCGTCGATGTCGTAGAGGCACTTCTCGGCGTGGATCCCGAAGGTATCCGCCGTCAGCGGCTGCCCGTAGGAGTAGGCGCGGATGTCGCCGTCGATGCGCAGGGCGCCACCCGCCAGCCCCAGTTGCTCGTAATGGGCAAAAGCGGTCTCGGTGGCAATCCGTTCTTCCGTGAGCGACAGTTCGCTTTTCCGCCCGCTGTTTTCCGCGTTCCATTGCCGGTAGAGCCGGAGGCAATCGGGGATAATCGCGCGCGTAATCGGCAGGTATTCCCACTCGTAGGTGCGGGTGAACTTGTTGATATGGTTCCGTTTGGACTGGTATTTTTTCCCCGACAGCGAAATCAGTTTGTCCGAGTCGTAGAGGTATTCGTAGCCCTCCCTTTTTTTCTCGTAACTGAACTGTCCGGGCATCGCCTCCTCGATCCGGGCAAACATCTCCGGCGTGATGGCGTAGAGGCGGAAGTCGTCGCCCCGCTTCCGGGCGTCCTGCCGGATCCGGTTCAGGGCATCCGCCAGGTCGCCTTTCCCCAGGGGGAACAGGTAGCCGGGCAAATGGCCGTTCACCTGGAAACGGATAAACAGGAAGCCGCCTTCCGTGGCAAACGTGGTGTGGTAGAAATGTTTCCAACTGAAAATATTGGAGAACGAGAAGTCGCAGTTTCTGAACGAGTGATTGTCGAAGAAAGGTTGGATAACCGGTTTATCCTCAATCGTTACGGGGGAGAAGCAAAGCATAGCCGGAGGGATTCAGGGGATTTTATTCGTCGCCGTATCGGGGAACACGATGGCAGGACGGAAGCCTTTCGCCTCCTCAAAGTCCATCAGGGCGTACGACATGATGATGACAATATCGCCCGGCTGTACCTTCCGCGCCGCCGCCCCGTTCAGGCAGATCCTGCCGGACCCGCGGGCGCCCTTGATGACATACGTTTCGAGCCGTTCGCCGTTGTTATTGTTGACGATTTGCACCTTTTCCCCCTCAATTAAATTCGCCGCCTCCATCAGGTCCTCGTCGATGGTGATACTTCCGATATAATTCAGGTTGGATTCCGTGACGGTCACCCGGTGCAGCTTGGATTTAACGACTTGAATAAACATATTTTTTTCATTTAGAATGGACCGCAAAGGTAATATAAATTTGCGGGAAAGAAGGACAATCCGGCGACAATAATTTTTGCCGCTTTCCGGGGGAAAATCCACTCGCCGCGAAACGTCCGTATCCGGCAGAGCGACCGCGCGGGCAAGCCTTCTCCTCCGTTTCTTTTTTTTATAAAAATATAGGGAAAAAAACGCGGAACGACGGAACAAAACCGGGCACCCGCGGGAACAACACCCGGAGCGTTTCGTCTTTTTTGGAACCGCGTGCATTTTCATTCCTACCCTTCGGAATTTTTTAGCTGAATGATGGAATTTTTTCTCCAAACGTTGGGTGTTTAAAGCCAAAATTATAGGAAAAAAAACTATATGGGGTGGTGTTTAAAGCCAAAATTTGTGAAAAAAAACCCCAACGTTTGGCTTTAAAAGCCAAAATTTTAGAAAAAAAAACTATATTGGGTGGTTTTAAAAGCCAAAATTTTAGAAAAAAAACCCCAACGTTTGGCTTTAAAAGCCAAAATTTTAGAAAAAAACACCCAACGTTTCGATTTAAACACCCAAATTTTAACAAAATTCACCCCCCATTTAACGTTCAACACCCTCCTTTTCCCCTCGAACACCCACCGTTTCGATTTAAACATCAACCATTTAACCAAAAGTGTTAACGTATTCCCTAAAAAACCTTAAATTTAGAAGTTTGACTTTTGCCGGTGGGAGAAAAAACGGCGGTCGGTCTTCCGGAAAAGCACCGGTTGGGAGGGGGAGGGCAGGGGGGAGGAGGCGGTAAAAAAAAGGATGTTTTCTTCTCCTGATTATTTAAAAAAGGAAGG
>JAIRSN010000213.1 GCA_031255425.1 Dysgonamonadaceae bacterium | reverse complement strand
CACCTGTTCGACGACGTATTTATCGTCGCTAAAATCATCGTATCATTGGTCGTCGGGTTCGGATGGAACTACAATATGCAACGCCTGTTTGTATATCGCAACAGAGATTTCAGTAAAGCATTTAAACATATAAAATAAAGGAGATATAAGCATGAAAAGAGTGGATGCAAGGAACAAAGCGCAACAAATTATTTATAAAATGATTGATCCGGTTGTGCGTGGTTTGGTTAAGATGGGCGTAACACCCAATTTTGTCACCGGCACCGGCCTGTTCTTAAATATAATCGCCTGTTCGATTCTTATTTACGGCTCGATACACGGCGAACGCGGCGATTTCTCTTCCGTGGGCTGGGCAGGCGCCGTGATTTTATTCGCCGGATTATTCGATATGCTGGACGGGCAGGTCGCCCGTATCGGAAAGAAATCCTCCCGCTACGGTGCGTTGTTCGATTCGGTGATGGACAGGTACAGCGAATTGATTGTTTTATTCGGCATTTGCTACTATTTGATAATGCATTTCTATTTTCTCAGTTCCCTGTTCGGCTTTATCGCGCTTATCGGCTCCATGATGGTCAGCTATGTGCGTGCCCGCGCCGAAGGCTTGGGAATCGAATGTAAAGGCGGATTCATGCAGCGCCCCGAACGTGTAGTGACCATCAGCTTAGCTTCCATCGGCTGCGGCATTTTCGACCAGTTGCTGGTATTGGTTATTCCTTTGGCCGTTGTCGCGTTGCTTTCCAATATAACCGCCATCGGGCGCCTGAACCATTGCCGCAAAGTATTAACCGAAGAAGACGAAAGATAAGCCGGAATGAAAGAGAATGTCCTGATCATCGCCGGAATCGTATTATTCTGTTTAATCACCGCCTTTTTCATCGGCCTGCGCCCGGAACATGTACTGATCGCCGCCCTGTGCGGTACGCTGTTTTTCATCAACCGGAAAACCCGCAAGTTCGTCACCGGACTGATTCCGTTTATCCTCTTTGCCGTTTCCTACGATTGGATGCGCATCTATCCCAATTACAACGTAAACCCGGTGGATGTGGAAGGGTTATACAATCTGGAGAAGTCGCTCTTTGGGATTATGGAGCAGGGGATGAAACGGATTCCCTCCGAGTATTTCGACCTGCACCAGCATTGGGTGGTCGACCTGCTGAGCGGGATCTTTTACCTGGGATGGGTTCCCATTCCGGTTGCTTTTGGAATCTATCTGTATTTCATAAACAAGAAAGACCTGTTCCTGCGGTTTTCAATGGTCTTCCTGTTGGTCAACCTGATTGGTTTTGCCGGCTATTACATTCATCCGGCGGCGCCTCCCTGGTATGTTATGAACTATGGCTTTGAAGTCATTCCGGATACGCCCGGCAACCTGGCGGGTTTGTCGCGGTTTGATGCGATAACCGGTTTGCCGCTGTTTGATTTTATTTACGGCAGGAATGCGAATGTTTTCGCAGCGCTCCCTTCGTTACATTCTTCCTATCTGGTGGTTGCGCTTTTCTACGCAGTCAAAGGCAGGCGGCATTGGGCGATGCTCCTGACGATTGCCCTGTTTATGTGTGGCATCTGGTTTACAGCAGTATATACCGCCCACCACTATATTATAGATGTTCTATTGGGGATTTTCTGCGCGCTGGCCGGAATCTTTTTATTTGAATATGGGCTGATGAAATTACCGCGCTTTCAATCTTTTTTCAACAGGTATTTGAATTATATAAGTTAGACCAACATGAAAGAAAAACTCATTGATAAAGAAGAAATAAAGGCGTTGCATCCTGTTTTCGGAGGACGCTTGGGAGACCGGCTGATTCAAATGCTTTTCTGCATTACGGGGGCGAACAAGGTGAATGCCGTTTACGACGCGTCCAAACATGCGGCAACGGGCTTGGAGTTTGTAACAGACCTGTTGGATAAGCAGGAGATTATCCGCTGCGTACGGAACGGTGAAGTGCTGGATACCTTCAAGGAAGGCCCGTTTATAACCGTGTCCAATCATCCTTACGGGCACCTCGACGGGATTATCGCAATCAGTGTGATTGCCGGCAAACGCTCTGACTTTAAGATGATGGTCAACTGGATGCTGAACAGGATTGATACGATGTCCGACCACTTTATCGGGGTGAATCCGTATGCCAAAGGGAGTAAGATGTCCACCGTCAAATCCAGTCTCGGCGGCGTGAAGCAATGCCTGGAACACCTGAGGGAAGGTCACCCGCTTGGGTTTTTCCCTGCCGGCGGCGTTTCCTCTCCCCACTGGACCCGCGATCCGGAAGACCGCGAGTGGCAAATCCCCGTATTGAAACTGATCAAAAAAGCAGGCGTTCCGATTATCCCCATGTATATTTCGGGGAACAATTCGTGGCTCTACCGCTTCTTGGGACTGATCGACTGGCGACTGCGCATGGTGCGCCTGATGCACGAGGTGAACACGCAAAGGGGGAAACGCATCGAAATTCGCTTAGGCAATCCCATCTCGGTAGCGGAGCAATCCCAATTCGATGATATTCGCGCTTTTGGAGAGTTCCTGAAAAAACAGACCTACGCACTGAAAGTTTAACCGGCGTTTCTTCTCCTCCCGAAAAATAAAAGACACTGCGCCCCAAAATCACTTCACCTTATTCTTTTCACAAAATCCGTAGGACTTTCTTTGTAATACTCCTTAAAACATTTGGAAAAATAGGAAGGGGAAGTAAAACCGACATCGTAGGTCACATCGGAGATGTTGGCTTCGGTGGTGGAGAGCAAATGATGGGCTTTTTTCAACCGCATGATGCGTAGCAGTTCGTTGGGAGAATAGCCGGTCAGGGATTTGAGTTTCCGGTAGAGTTGGGTGCGCGAAAGGCCTGTTTGCTGTCCTAAATCTTCTACGTTCAGTGCGGAATCGAAAAGGTTTTGTTCCACCAAATTCCGGAATTTTTCGAGGAAGGAATTGTCGAGGTCGTTTGTCGGTTTGACTTCTTTGCCGGCGTTTCCCGAAAACAGGTTTTCGCTGAAGAGTTCTTTCAACCGTTGGCGGCTTTCTATCAGGTTTGCTACGCGGACTTCCAATACACCGGGATTGAAGGGTTTGGAAATATAATCGTCTGCGCCGCTTTGAAACCCGGTGATCCGCTGTTCGTCGAGGGAGGCGGCCGTTAGCAGAATGACGGGGATGTGGCTGGTGGAAAGTTCGTTTTTCAATTTTCGGCACAGTTCAACACCGTCCATTTTCGGCATCATCACGTCGCTGATAATTATGTCGGGGACATGTTTGATTGCTTTACGGAAACCTTCTTCGCCGTCTGCGGCTTCAATTACCGTGTATTGTTTGCCTGCCAGGGTTGATTTTATGTAGGTGCAAATGTCGGGGTTGTCGTCCACCACCAGCACCGTACAGGAATTTTTGTCGAACGGTTTTTCTTCAAATATTTCTTTTCGGGAAGTGTTTTCGTTCAGCATTTCGGAAATATCTCCGGTGTTTGTCTGGCGGATTTCGCCGGTTGCGCCGTTGCTGAACTCTTTTTCGTTTTCAAACGGAATGCGGACGGTGAATTTTGTCCAACCGGCTTCCTCGTTGTTTACGGAAATATCGCCGCCGTGCAGTTCGACCATCGCCTTTGTCAAAGCCAGCCCGATTCCCGAACCGACTGCCTGCGAATCGACCTGGTAAAACCGTTCGAAAATGTGTGCAATGTCCTGGTCGGAAATGCCTTTGCCCGAATTGGCAACCTCGATGACGGTGAATGTTTTGTTGTCGTCGACCGTTTTGCCCAAATTGATCAGGATAATGCCTTTTTCGGGCGTGAATTTCAGCGCGTTGGAAAGCAAATTAAAATAAATCCGTTCCATCTTCTGAATATCCACAGGCATCAGGAAATCGGTATCGGAAAAGATATTGAAACTAAAATGCAGGTT
>JAIRSN010000107.1 GCA_031255425.1 Dysgonamonadaceae bacterium | reverse complement strand
GACAGGGGGCTGTATATGCCGGAATCCATTCCAAGGCTTCCGGATTCTTTTTATACAGATATTGTCCACTTGTCTTTTCATGAAATTGCGTACGAAGTAGCCCTTGCTTTTTTCGGAAATGATGTAGATGCGGAAGTGCTGCGGAAGATCGTGACCGACTCCTTGAATTTCGATACGCCTGTCGTCAAAATATCCGGTGCGATTTACTCGCTGGAACTGTTTCACGGACCTACGTTGGCGTTCAAAGACGTCGGAGCGCGTTTTATGGCGCGTTTGCTGAGGCATTTCATCGAAAAACAGGGGGCGAGCGACGTCAATGTTTTAGTGGCTACTTCCGGAGATACAGGCAGTGCGGTGGCCAACGGATTTTTAGGCGTAGATAAAATTCATGTGTATGTGCTGTATCCCAAGGGGAAAGTCAGCGCGATTCAGGAATGTCAATTTACGACATTGGGACAAAATATTACGGCGCTGGAAATAGATGGTACTTTCGATGATTGCCAGGCATTGGTCAAGGCGGCTTTTATGGATCAAGAGTTGAATGAAAAAATGAACCTGACTTCTGCCAATTCCATCAATATTGCCCGTCTTTTGCCTCAAACTTTTTACTATTTCCATGCGTATGCCCAACTGAGGCGGCAGGGAATCGAACACAATATCGTATTCTCCGTACCCAGCGGCAATTTTGGAAATCTGACCGCCGGGTTGATTGCTCAACAAATGGGTTTGCCGGTAAAGCGATTCATCGCTGCAAACAACAAAAACGACATTTTTCTTCAATATTTACAGACCGGTTTTTATGCTCCCCGCCCATCGGTTCGGACGCTTGCCAATGCAATGGACGTCGGCGACCCAAGCAATTTCGCCCGTATTTTGGAATTGTATCAGGGAGATTATAAGACGATTACACGGATCATTTCCGGTTTCAGTTGCGACGATGACGTGATTCGGGAAACGGTGAAAACAGGCTATGAAGAGACCGGTTACCTATTGGATCCTCACGGCGCTTGCGGGTATTCGGCGCTACGGAACGGATTGCAACCCTGCGAAACCGGTGTCTTTCTGGAAACCGCTCATCCCGCCAAATTCAAAGAGACAATCGACCGCATCCTTGAAAAAGAAATCGAAATTCCTGAAAAATTACAGGCTTTTATGAAAGGGGAAAAACAGAGCGTCGAACTAAGTAAAGACTTTCAGCAATTTAAGAACTATATCGGACAAAATAAACTATGAATTGCCGATTAAATTGCGTCCCGTCATTTCCGGCGGCGGCAACAATCCCAAAAGATGCAGGATACTCGGCGCTACGTCTGCCAGTTTGCCGTTGTCCACTTTACTGTTTTTATTTTCAGAGATATAAATAAACGGAACCGGATTGAGGGAATGTGCCGTATTGGGCGTTCCGTCGTCGTTCAGCGCATAATCGGCGTTTCCGTGGTCGGCAATCACAATGGTTTCATATCCATTGGCTTTTGCGGCTTCAATGGTTTCTTTCAAACAAGCATCGACTGCTACGACTGCTTTTTCGATGGCCGGATAGATGCCGGTATGCCCCACCATATCGCCATTGGCATAGTTGACCACTATAAATTCAAACTTCTGTGAATGAATCGCTTTTACTAATTGATCTTTTACCTCAAAGGCCGACATTTCGGGTTTCAAATCGTAGGTGGCCACTTTGGGCGAGGCGACCAGGATCCGTTCTTCTCCCTTGTAAGGCGTTTCGCGTCCACCATTGAAAAAGAAAGTTACGTGCGCATATTTTTCCGTTTCTGCAATGTGCAACTGATTCAGATTCAAACTCGAAAGGTATTCGCCTAAGGTATTTTCCACATTTTCCTTATCAAATATTACATGCACATTTTCAAATGTAGGATCGTAGGGCGTCATGGTGTAATATTGCAGGTGGGGAACGACGGACATTCCCGCGTCCGGCATGTTTTGTTGACTCAGAACGACGGTCAATTCTTTTGCGCGGTCGTTCCGGTAATTGAAGAAAATCACGACATCGCCTTCTTCTATTACCGCAACGGGCTTATTGTCTTTTACACAGACAATCGGTTTGATAAATTCGTCGGTTACACCCGCGCTGTAAGATTGCTCAACAGCTTCTGCCGGATTTTCGGATGGCGTACCTATTCCTTTCACCAACAGGTCGTAGGCTTCCTTTATCCTTTCCCAACGTTTGTCCCGGTCCATCGCGTAATAACGTCCGACAACAGAGGCAATTTGTCCGGTTGTTTTCGCCAGATGCGCTTCCAGTTCCCGGATAAAACCGGCGCCGCTTTTGGGATCGGTATCGCGGCCGTCCATAAAACAATGGACAAAAGTTTTATCCACGCCGTAAATTTTGCTAATATCCGTTAGCTTGAATAGATGTTCCAACGAACTGTGTACGCCTCCGTTAGACACTAATCCCATCAAATGGATCGATTTATTATTTTCTTTTGCATACGAATAAGCCTGCCGGATGGCCGGATTTTCAAGTATGGAATTATTACGTGCCGCAATATTAATCTTCACTAAATCCTGATAGACAACCCTTCCGGCGCCGATATTCAAGTGACCGACTTCCGAATTTCCCATCTGTCCGTCCGGCAAGCCGACGTTTTCGCCGGAGGCCTGCAACTGCGAGTGCGGGTACTCTTTCAACAGCGAATCCCAATAAGGCGTCGGCGTGGAGTAAATCACGTCCGATTTGGTGTGGTTCCCGAATCCCCATCCGTCGAGGATCATCAACAATACTTTTTTATCCATTTTATCTTGTTTTTTAATTGTAATTTTCGTTTTTATTTTTTTAATGCGAAGGCGCAAAGTTCTATATTTTTGCATTTGGGCAGACACGCAGGTCTGCCCCTACAGGCGACAGGCTGCAAATTTGCATCGGCAGTTCCGTAGGGGCGAACCTATGTATTCGCCCTGGTAATGTATTCGCCGCGTTTACAGAAAAAATATTGACATTCATTATTTTATTAATTATTGATTGTCTCAAAATCAGCGTCTTCCGCTGTGTTTTTGAATTTCCGCATTCGTTTGGCTCCTTCTTGAGATTGATGCGGAGGTTGTTCCGGATTTTGTCCGGAAAAATTCCTGCCGGAGGCGTCTCCACGCCGGTTGGAGCCGAATCCCAAAAATTTCAGGATGCCGCCCAGTATGCTTCCCACCAAGCTAACGGCAACGAAGACAATCACCAATATCAGAATCAAAAGGAATATAAAAAATGCGCCCATACGTTTGTCTATTTAATTCACGTTGCTATTTAAGCTCTGTCCGCTCTTTTGTTATTTGTCAAGGGATGTCTCGACTATGCTCCGTTTCGCCCGACATGACAGCGTGTTACGCGCAAATAATGCACAATCCGTCATGCCGACCGAAGTGGAGACATCTCCTCATCAACAGTAGAGACGTGGCACGCCGTGTCTCTACGTGCCTAATAAACTTTTTGCGCCACCTCTTTCACACTTTTTGTCGCCATCATGGAGTAGAAATGGATGCTTGGGACGCCATTAGCTTTCAGTTCCAAGGCTTGCTGCGTACACCATTCCACGCCGACGATGCGGGCTTCTTCGTCCGTCTTGCACT
>JAIRSN010000051.1 GCA_031255425.1 Dysgonamonadaceae bacterium | reverse complement strand
GATATTCGCCGGCGAATCGACACGGTTTATCGTGAAATGGTCAAATTGATCGACGCCTACATAATAGTCAACGGTGAAAAGGGATACGATCAATTCGTCAAAGAACTGAATTACCGGATCGCTTATGCCAAAGACCATGATCTCAACCAAACGAAGATCAGTATCAAAAAAGTCGACATCGTCACCATTCCGGACCAGGTTTACGAAGGCAAACCGGTTATCGTGTTGCCGGAAGTCTATTACAAAGAGAAGCAACTCATCTTCGCTACCGACTTCGACGTAACCTACAAAGACAACAACCAGCCGGGGCTTGCTACGCTGGTTGTGCATGGCAAGAACGCCTACAAGGGCAAAAAGATTCTGACGTTCAGGATTGTAAAACCTTTGGAAAACGAGGCATAGCAAATACACCGTACTCCTTTAAAATATAAAAGAGGCTGCGCCTCCAATCCTGCAGGTTGGAGGCCGCGCATCAACCTCGTTTTTGAAATAACCCCCCAAAAAAGATGCCGCTGTGCGCAAAAATTTTTATCTTTGCCTCACTGATTATCGGTTTTACAGTTGTGTATTAACAGACATTCGAAAAAATGAACAGATTAAATGACGCGGAACGATCGGAGTTCCTGAAAACATATCGCTGCCTGTTGCGGAACACCGGGAAAACAATTTCTTCCAAGGACAGGCAAAAGGTGAAACGCTACCTTGCCGAGTCTTTCCGCAAGGACGAATCCGGGAAGGATATGTACGGGCAAAACCGTTTGCTTCGCCTGATTCAAACCGCGTGGATCGTTGCCGGTGAGATTGGTTTGAAACGTTCTGCGGTGCTGGCAGTCGCGCTTTCCCATCCGGTTTTCTCGAAGTGCTGCGAAATTCCGGACGTTGAAAGGGAATTCGGGACGGAGGTGGCTGCGATCATCCGCGGTCTGGTGAAAACGCACGCGCTGTACGAAAAAAGCGCTGCCATCGACAGCGAAAATTTCCGCACGTTGCTGCTGTCTTTTGCCGAAGATGTCCGCGTGATTCTGATTCTGATTGCCGAACGCCTCTACCTGATGCGCCGGGCGAAATTTATGGAGAACGCCTGCTGTCTGCAAATCGCGGCGGAAGCCTCCTACCTCTACGCCCCCATTTCCCACAAACTGGGGCTGTATAAAATCAAATCGGAACTGGAAGACCTCTCCCTGAAGTTCCGCGACCGCGACGCCTACGATTTTATCAAGAAAAAACTGAACGAAACCAAGCGTTCGCGCGATAAATACATCGCCGAATTTATCGCTCCGGTGGAGGAAAAACTGCACGCGCTGGACCTGTGTTTCGATATAAAAGGACGGACAAAATCCATTCATTCCATCCACAACAAATTGCTCAAACAAAAGATTGAGTTCGAAAAAATATACGACCTGTTCGCCATCCGTATCATTCTGGACACCCCGCTGGAGAAGGAGAAGGCGGAATGTTGGCAGGTCTACTCGGTGGTGACCGACATGTACCAGCCGAATCCCCAACGGATGAAAGACTGGCTGTCCGTTCCGAAAAGCAATGGCTACGAATCGCTTCACACCACGGTGATGGGGCCGGAAGGACGGTGGGTGGAAGTGCAGATCCGCACCCGGCGGATGGACGAGATTGCCGAAAAAGGGTTGGCGGCGCACTGGAAGTACAAGGGGCTGAAGGGCGAAAACGGCACGGACAACTGGCTGAACAATGTGCGGGAAGTGCTGGAACACAAGGACGCTTCGTCGAACGACCTGATGACGGATTTCAAAATGGATCTCTACGACGAGGAGATTTTTGTCTTCACCCCCAAAGGCGACCTGTTCAAACTGCCGCGCAACGCCACGGTGCTGGATTTTGCGTTTGCCATTCATACGAAAATCGGTTCCCGGTGCGTGTCCGCCAAAGTGAACGGGAAAAACGCATCCATCCGCCACAAGTTGCAAAGCGGCGATCAGGTGGAAATCCAAACCTCGCCCAACCAAACCCCCAAGCAGGACTGGCTGAACATTGCGGTGACCGGCCGGGCGCGGGTGAAAATCAAACAGTCGCTGAAAGAACAGTCGGCCAGGCAGGTCGAATTTGCCAAAGAACTCTTGCAGCGGCGTTTCAAGAACCGGAAAATCGAGGAAGACGAAGCCCGGCTGATGCGCCTCATCCGGAAAAAGGGGTACAAAACCATCACCGACTTCTACGCCGACATCACCACCGGCCGCTTAGACGTCAATACGGTGATCGACAACTACCTCGAACAGGAAAAGAAAGAACAGGAACTGGCGGAACATTCGGAACGCAGCGTAGAAAACTACTACGCTCCCCATCCGGGTGAAGAAACGGCGAAAAAGGAAGACGTCCTCGTGATCGACCGGCACCTGACGGGAATCGATTACACGCTGGCGCGGTGCTGCAACCCGATTTACGGCGATAAAATATTCGGGTTCGTGTCCTCCCAGGGAATCAAAATCCACCGGCTGAACTGTCCCAACGCGCCGTCCATGTTCAAGCGTTTCGGCTACCGGATCGTGCAGTCGCGCTGGGCGGGCAAGTCCGGCGCCAGCTATCCGGTGACCTTAAAAGTGGTCGGGAACGACGACATCGGCATCGTCACAAACATCACCTCCATCATCTCCAAGGAAACCGGCACGGTTCTCCGCGCCATCAACGTCGATTCCAAAGACGGCCTGTTCCAGGGCACGCTCACCGTTATGCTCGGCGACACCTCCGTCATGGACGGGTTGATCCGGAAAATCAAAGCCATCAAAGGCATCAAATACGTCGACCGCTACTGAAAACGAAAATTACAAATATTCATAGTATATTTGTGCCGGAAATAAAAACAACCGTTGCATCACAAACAGCAGACATGATCCGTAACCATTCGCTGAAAATCATCGCTTCAATCCTTTCCGCCTGCCTCCTTGCACTTTTCCTGCCGGCATGTGGAAAAAGAAACGCCACCAACGGCGCCGCCGGCGACTTTGCCCTCCTGAAAGAAAAGGGGACGCTCAACGTGCTGACGCTGTCCGGCTCCATGTCGTACTTTATTTACAAGGGCGAACCCAAGGGCTACGAATACGAATTGCTGAGCGATTTCGCCGAACACCACCAACTCCGGCTGCAAATCAAACGGGCGGAGAACGAAGAACAGCTCGTCCGGATGCTGCTGAAAAAGGAAGGCGACCTGATCGCGTATAATCTCCCGGTAACCAACGAAGGCAAAGCGGCGATCCGGTACGCCGGCAGGGAAGTTGTCAACCGGCAAGTGCTGGTGCAGCGCGCCGGCAAGGACGACACCCCGTTGCGCGACGTCACCGAGCTGGTCGGGAAAGAAGTCTGGGTGATGCACGACACGAAGTATGCCCGGCGGCTGGAAAACCTGAATGCCGAGCTGGGCGGCGGCATCCGCATCCGCACCGTCGACCGCGACACGGTTTCGACGGAAGACCTGATCGAACAGGTTGCCCGCGGCGAAATCCCCTATACCCTCAGCGACGTCGACCTGGCAAAGCTCAACAAAACCTATTTTCACTCCCTCCATATTTCGCTTGTCGTGAGCCATCCCCAGCGTTCGTCGTGGGCGGTGCGGAAAAGTTCGCCCGAACTGGCGGCAGCGCTCAACGAATGGTTTGCCGGAAACAAAAACGACACCCGTTACCGGGCGATTATCAAGCGGTATTTCGAAATGAGCAAGATGCCCGGCGACGAACCCGCCCCGGTTCTGGGGAACGGGCGCATCTCGCCTTACGATTCCTTCTTTAAACAATACGCCCGGACGATTGATTGGGACTGGCGGCTGCTGGTTTCGATTGCCTTTCAGGAATCCAAGTTCCATACCGGCGCGATTTCCTGGGCGGGCGCCACCGGGCTGATGGGTCTGATGCCCCGGACTGCCGAAGCGATGGGGATTACGCCCGAAGAAACCACGCAGGCAGAGCCGAGCATCCGGGCGGCGGTGCGGCTGATCCGGCGGCTCAACCGTTCGTTCGCTTCCATTGCGGACGAGGCGGAGCGCATCCGGTTTATTCTGGCGGCCTACAACGCCGGCGCGAGCCATATCTACGACGCACAGGCTTTGGCGGTGAAGTACGGCAAAAACCCCGCTGTCTGGGAAGATCATGTAGAAGAATACCTCAAACTGAAAAGCGTGCCGGAGTACTACAACGACCCGGTGGTCAAGCAGGGCTACTTCCGCGGCACGGAAACCATCAATTACGTCCGCAGCGTCTGGGAACGCTGGGAATATTACAAACAACTGAAAATCGAAGAATAATGGATACGGAATATTATCAATCCCCAGCCGGTGTGCTGGAAATAACAGCGGACGAACGGGCGCTGGTGGCGGTGCGTTTCTGCGCGGACAACCGGTCGTACGTCCCGTCGGGCAACCCGGTGATCCGGCAGGCGGTCGCCCAGCTTTCGGAGTACTTCGCCGGCAAGCGCCGCACGTTCGACCTGCCGCTCTACGCCTGCGGAACGGCGTTTCAGGAAAAAGTGTGGGAGGCATTGCTCCACGTTCCCTACGGGGAAACGCTCAGTTATGCGGAGTTGGCGCGAGCCGTCCGGCACCCGGAAGCCTGCCGCGCGGTCGGAAACGCCAACGGACGGAATGCGATCGCGATTATCATCCCCTGCCACCGGGTGATTGCTTCCGACGGAACGCTCGGCGGTTATGCCTACGGCCCGGACCGGAAAAAGTGGTTGCTGGATTTGGAAAAACGGTATAAATAAACAATCATGGAAACAGATACTCCCTATATCACGCATAAATTGTCGGCGCCCGTGTTCGGCGTCCTCACCGCGGCGGCGGACGCCCTTCAATACGAATCCTATGTTATCGGCGGCTTTGTGCGCGATTTGATTCTTCGCCGCCCGTCCAAAGACATCGACGTGGTCTGTGTCGGGAACGGAATCAACCTGGCGCAGGAAGTGAAAGCCCGCCTCGGCAAAGAGGCGTATTTTTCTTTCTTTAAAAATTACGGCACCGCGCAGGTGAAATACCTCGATACGGAAATCGAATTTGTCGGCGCCCGCAAGGAATTTTACGCCCGCACCTCCCGCAAGCCCATTGTCGAAGACGGTACCTTGCAGGAAGATATGGACCGCCGCGATTTCACCATCAACGCCATCGCCATCTGCATCAACCGGGAGCGCTTCGGTACCTGGATCGATCCTTTCGGCGGCCTGAAGGACTTGGACGAGTGCCGGATCAGGACGCCGCTCAACCCCGACATTACCTTCAGCGACGATCCCCTGCGCATGCTCCGTGCCATCCGCTTCGCAAGCCAGTTGGGTTTTTTCATCGAGGCAGAAACCTTCGAGGCGATCGAGCGCAACAAGCACCGGATCGAAATCATATCCAAAGAACGCATTGTCGACGAGCTGAACAAGATTGTGCTGTCGCCGCGTCCCTCCGTCGGCTTCGAACTGCTGGAGCAAACCGGCTTGCTGGAGATTATTTTCCCGGAACTCACCGCGTTGAAAGGCGTGGAAACCAGGGAGGGCATCGGGCATAAGGACAATTTCAGCCATACGCTTACGGTGTTGGACAATCTGTCCCGGACGACAGACAAGCTCTGGCTGCGCTGGGCGGCGCTGTTGCACGACATCGGGAAACCCCGGACCAAACGCTTCGACAACAAGCTGGGCTGGACGTTTCACGGCCACGAATACAAGGGGATGAAGATGCTGGAGGCTATTTTCCGGCGCATGAAATTCCCCGTGAACGACAAGCTGAAATACATGGAGAAGCTGGTCGTCCTGCACATGCGCCCCATCGTTCTGGCGGACGACGAGGTGACGGATTCCGCCATCCGGCGCTTGCTCTTCGACGCCGGGAGCGACATCGACGACCTGATGTTGCTCTGCGAGGCGGACATCACGTCTAAAAACCCGGAGAAGGTGAAGCGGTTTCTCCACAACTTCCGGCTGGTGCGCAGCAAGCTCAAAGAAATCGAAGAGAAAGACCGCATCCGCAATTTCCAGCCGCCTATCAACGGGCAACAGATTATGGAGATGTTTCATCTTCCGGCGGGTCCGCTTGTCGGCGAACTGAAGTCGGCGGTCAAGGAGGCTATCCTGGACGGCAAAATTCCCAACGAATACGAAGCTGCCCGCGCTTACTTGGTCCGTCTGGCAGCAGCGCCGCAGCCGCTTTCATAATTTGATACACCGTGTCTTTTATTTTTTTACTTTCCATGTTTCCTGGAAAAGACACCGCGTGTCAATTTTAATTATAAAAATGATTTGTTTTTCACCGGAAAATTTTAACTTTGCAATCATTTTTTAAACAATAAAATTACATTTAGCTTATGAAAACACAGCATTTATT
>JAIRSN010000032.1 GCA_031255425.1 Dysgonamonadaceae bacterium | reverse complement strand
CCCTTGAAAAATTTGCATAAATTCACTATCTTTGACCGGAAAAACAATCAACCGAATGAACAAAGGCGTCAAAAATCTCTTATTTTATACCGGCATGTTGGCGGTATGCAGTATTTTGGCGTACGGAATCATTCACTGGGGCGCCGGCTTCGAAACAACAGCCGTCCCGACCCCGGAACCGGACAAGGGCGCCGGACATTTCATCTCCGAAGGCTTTTCTATTTTCACCCGTTCGATAGACGAAAATGCCCGGACGCCCATTTCCGTCCTGCTCTTGCAAGTAATCACGATATTGTTCGTCGCCCGCGTCTTCGGCTACCTGTTTACCAAGATGAAACAACCCTCCGTGGTAGGGGAAATCGTTGCCGGAATCGTTCTCGGACCATCCGTACTGGCTCAGGCATTCCCCGGCGTGTCGGACTTCCTCTTTTCGCCCGAATCGCTGGGCAACATCCACATTCTAAGCCAGATCGGACTGATATTCTTTATGTTCGTCATCGGCATGGAACTCGATATGGCAGAGGTGAAAAAGAAGTTCAACGAAACCATCCTGATCAGCCACACAGGAACCTTTTTCCCGTTTATCTGCGGCATGGCGGCAGCCTGGTTCACCTATCCTTATTATGCGGCACAGACGACGCCCTTCGTTCCCTACGCCCTGTTTATCGGCATATCCATGAGTATCACCGCGTTTCCCGTCCTGGCGAGAATCATACAGGAGAAAGGACTGGCGAAGTCGCACCTGGGAACGCTCTCGCTGGCGAGCGCTGCCAACGGCGACGTCACGGCGTGGTGCCTGCTGGCAATCGTCATCGCCATCGCCCAGACAGGGACCTTCGTCGGGGCAGTCTATACCATCCTCTTTGCAGCAGCGTTCCTGCTGTTTATGTTCTTCGTTTTGAAGCCCTTCCTCAATATTATCGGAAACATTTACCACAACCGGGAGGTGGTCAACAAAACAATCGTCGCCTTTATGTTCCTTATCCTGATAGCCTCGGCCTACGCAACGGAAACCGCCGGTATTCATGCCCTTTTCGGCGCGTTTATGGCGGGTGTGATTATGCCTTCCCACATTCAATTCCGAAAGATTTTGACGGAAAAAGTAGAAGACGTGGCGCTGAGCGTTTTCCTGCCGCTGTTCTTCGTTTCCACCGGGCTGAAAACCCAGATCGGATTGATTCATTCGCCCGCCGAATGGGGCGTCTGCCTGCTGTTTATCTTTGTTGCCGTATTCGGGAAAATCATCGGCACGGCGCTCCCCGCCCGTTTCACCGGCGAATCGTGGAAAAACAGTTGGTACATGGGTGCCCTGATGAACACGCGGGGGCTGATGGAACTGATTATCCTGAGTATCGGATACGAGATGAAAATCCTTTCGCCGTCGATTTTCACGATGCTGGTAATCATGACGTTGGTCACAACATTTATGACCGGCCCGCTGTTGGCATTTATCAAACTTTGTTGCGGGAGAAAAAGCGCCGCATTGCCCGGCAGGTTCCCGCACCAGTTCCGCCTGCTGCTGTCCTTCGGGCGGGCAAGCAACGGGAAAACACTGCTGAATGTGGCGCAGCAAGTCTTTGCCAAAGGAGAGAAAGCCCTCGATATTACCGCCCTGCACCTGACCGTCGGGACGGAAGTGAACCCGATGCACACCGAAAACTTCGAAAGCGTCAGTTTCGCGCCCATCCTCGAAGAGGCGCAGCAACTGGATCTTTCGATAAACACCCGCTACGACGTCGCCTACGACGCGGGACAACAGATTGTGAGCATCGTCAACCGGGAGGCGTTTGATTTCCTGCTGGTTGGCGCCGGATTATCGCTGTCCGTATCCCCGCAGGACCGGGAGGCGTCGAAATTCACGGACGCTTACCAATGGATGTATCCGGGTCATTTATTGAAAGATAAGACGCAGCAATTTATTCATCAGGCACATTCTTCCGTCGGTATCTTTGTCAACCGCGACTTTGAGCGGGCAACGGAAGTCGTCGTCGTATTGAAAAACGCGCGGGACGTATTCCTGCTCGAATACGCAAGCAACCTGATTGCCTTCAACCGGGCGCGGATCTATCTCTCCGAACTGGGCGACAAGGTCGAAAAGAACAAGTTGTCCGAAGGAAACGTGCGCGCCTTCCTGAACACCTATCCTCAAACCCTGTTTGTCCGGTCTGCCGCTCTTCCGGTGGAACTGCTTTCCAAACAGAATTTTATGTTAATCAGTTATGAAACATGGCTCGATATTTCCGGCCACGAAAAGGAAACGTTACAATCTATGCCTTCTACCTTGATTATTAAAAAGCGTAAATTGTAACGTTGTGCAGGCTTATTGCTTCACTATTTTCCGGCTTTGCCCGTCGACCTGCAAAAGGTAGACGCCCTTCGGGTAACCGGACAGATCCACGCTGTTTTGGCCGGTGCGCAACAGCAACTCCCCGGGCAGGTTATAGACCCGGATTTCCGCGCCGCCGGCATTTTCCACATACACTTTACCGGTCGTGGGATTGGGATATACGTCCACCGCAGCGGCGGGGTATCCGATGCCCGCGGGCTCTTTGCGGTTCACCGTTACATTATATGTTTTACGGAAAATGGGTTCCGCTGCCGTCACCCGGATGCTGAACAGGTTCGCGCCCGGACTCAGGGTCTTCTCTGCATTCGCCCCGGCGACGGTGGCATTCAGGTTGTTTGCTTCCGCTTTCAGGTAGATGCTGCTTACCGTATCGTCGACTTCCACCGTATACCGGAGGGTGTCGGGGTGGAAAGCGGGCGACAAAGTGCCGTGACTTACGGAGAGATGATTCAACCGCGTATCCGACGGTTCAACATACCGGACCGCAACATTATCAATCGCAATGGCAGGCTGGAGGCTCGAACCGGAACTGTTTTTCCACATAAACAGCAGGCGCCGCAAGTTTCCGGCGTAGACCGTCTGCCAGTCGGGCAGGTCGATATGCGCTTTTTTCCAGGTATCCGCCGCGCCGAACTCGCCCAGGCGGATCATATCGTCAACCGATTCCGTGCCGGTAGCGGCGGTCAGAACGGTGAGGGAGGCATCTACGGAACCGCCTTTCCAATCGAAACCCAACTGGTAATAGCCGCGGGTGGAATAAGGCGTGAGGAAAATATCGCAAAACAGATACACCGGATCCTGATTCGCGGTGGAATGGTTGGTCGTGCCGCCGTCGCCGGAGATATAGGCGGAAAGCGTGCCGGAAGCAGCGGTCGCCGATCCCACATACCATTGGTCGGCATCCGCACTGTTGAGTGTGGTCCATCCGGAAGCGCCGGACTCAAAGTCTTCGGCAAACGGCACATGAAACAAGGTTTCCGGCGTCTTCATTTCGACCCGGGTGGTAATCGTATTGTTGCCGGCATTTTCGTCGCCGTTCGCCGTGACGGATGCGGAAAAGGTATGTTCCCCCGGCGCCAGGTTCACCCGGCCGATGGTCAGCGTATCCTTCTGCCCGTTGGACAAAGAACCGGTCCACTGGAAAGGCGTTTGCGCCTGTCCGTCGACCGTCCAGTCGATGGTAGCCGCGGTCAGCGGGGCGCCCTGATTCCCAAGTTCCACTTTGATGTCTTTTTCTCCCGTAAAATAATCCACGGCAGGCAGGTCGATAAACTGTTCCAGCGACGCATCGCTATAATCCGGAAGATACATAAATTGGAAAGAGACGGTCCGGTCGGCGGTATTCTGCGTGATGGCGGTGATGGGTTTGTTGGTAAACGCGCCCGCCCACGACTTGGAATCGGGGACGGAGGTATCGGTAAATTCCGTATTTCCCGCCGAGGGATACGGATCGGTTGTGCGGTTTGCATAGTCGCTGCCGGCGCCGCCGCCTGCCTGCTTGACATACAATCCCCTGTGCGAGGGATTACAGTTGAGGCAGTTGTCGCTCCAATTCGCGTTTTGATCCACATGATAGATCAACATTCCGTTGGAAGGAATGTAAGCGTCCCAACCCTGCCGTTGCCGGTTTTCCAGCAGGAAATACTCTCCGGGCGTCGTTGTATTGACCCGGTAAACGGCTCCCTGTTGCGCGGGATTGGGCAAGGTGACATCCGCTTTCGCCGAAAGTTCGACGGCAGGCACCCAGCCCAGGTAATTCTTCGACCAGGCATTGTGGCCGGCAGGCGTACGTCCCCGGTCGTTCCACGAACCTTTGGCCATAATATCCCATTCGCCGGTATCAATGGCCTGTCCGTGGTCTCCATAGTCGGTATCGTAAAAGTCGGGCAAGCCGAATATGTGACTCAATTCGTGCGTAATAACGCCGATATGGGAAATTCTTCCGCCGCTGCTTTCCCTCAATTCCGGCGAACAGGAATAATTAAAAACGATCTTGCTGTCCACGAGCAGCGGGTAAGGCCGGCCATCCCTTTCATCATACGTCTTGGAAGCGTGAGACCAGATAGAGTTTCCGACGGGCGCGCCGGCTTCCTGGCCGTAACCGGCGAAAACAACATGCAGCACATCGACGTAGCCGTCGCCGTCGAGATCGTAGTCCCGAAAATCGCAGCCGTCGGCATCCGCCGCGCGGACGGCTTCCCGCGTCATTATTGCCGGATTTCCGCCGCTGCTCGAATGATCGTAGTATGCAATATTGTGTGCCATCGTGTACGGGCCGTAAACATCCACCTGAAACTCAAGTTGTCCGTACGAATTGTCGTAGAAATAATCGCGCACGCTACCCGTGATGCTTCCGTCCGGGGTAGACCGGTAGTCGGGTTGATTGGTCAGCATCTCAAAGTCCTGTTTCGATTTGGTAAACGACTTTCCCGGAAACTGCACCAGAATAAGCGGGGCGCGCACAGCGCCGTTGACCGCCGTCGACTTCCGGGTGCCGTTCCTAAGACCTTCCGCAATGCTTGCCAGCGCCGTTTCTTTGGACGCCCAGACCTGTTTCAGCAGGTTCACCTGTTCGCGGCTGTAGCGGACATTTTTCGTTGTATTTTTCAGGAAAAGAGATTCGTTCCGGGAACGTTTGTCCGGCTCACTGGCACGGATACCTGAGAGCTTCAGATCGCCGGAGAGCGTTTGCTGAGCATATTCATAAAAGCCGGTTTTGTTCAACAACAGCGTATAGTCGTCGGCAGAAGTAGCCCAATGCACCCGCTCGTCGCCCTTCAGGACAATGGTAAGAATGGAGCCATCAGGTTGTTGGTACTGTACGGGATAAGGATAGGCAGGTATGGCATCGACACGAAAAACGATAAATTGCAATACTGCAAATGTCAGACTGAAAAAACGCTTCATAATATAATTAAATTAAAAATTAAAGGATAATACTTCACACCAAAAGAATAAGTTGCGTAATTCTTATTCAAATGCAAATATAGTAATATAAAAGGAATCTGCAATTTTCGGATGACTCAAAAAAGGTGTCTGCGGGTTTTTGCCCGGCACCGGACACGCAGTGTCTTTTATAATTCTAAAGGAGTACGGTGTATCTGCTACGCATAGGGGAACTGCCTCCCAAAAATACAAAAGCGGCTGCGCCGCCGGCGGTGGCCGGAAGTAAGAATTCAGTTGAAAAGTAACCTCCGGCGGCGGCCGGAAGTAAGAATTCAGTTGGAAAGTAACCTCCGGCGGCGGCCGGAACCATGAATTCAGTTGGAAAGTAACCTCCGGCGGTGGCCGGAAGTAAGAATTCAGTTGAAAAGTAACCTCCGGCGGCGGCCGGAAGTAAGAATTCGGTTGGAAAGTTACTTCCGGCGGTGGGCGGAAGTAAGAATTCAGTTGGAAAGTTACTTCCGGCGGCGGGCGGACACGCAGTGTCTTTTATATTTTAAAGGAGTACGGTGTATCTGCTTAGCTACGTATAGGGGGACTTGCCTCCCAAAAATACAAAAGCGGCTGCGCCGCCGGCGGCGGGCGGAGAGAATAATCGCTTCCCGTGGGACCGCGCTTGCGCGCGCCCGGCGAAAGTTCAGAATAATGTTAAATTTTTTCATTTATATATATTTTTTTGTACCTTGCGCCAAAAGTGTTCAGAATGATGAAAAAAGAACAATTTCAGATCGAATACGTTTTTGAAAGAATATCTCAAAACATCCTTTGGAATCGTTTGGCAACTCCCGGTGGTTTGGCAGA
>JAIRSN010000249.1 GCA_031255425.1 Dysgonamonadaceae bacterium | reverse complement strand
TGTGTGTGGAAAACGTCCCGGAGAACTTTTCACGCTTGCCACTGTGTGTGGCAACCGTCCCGGAGAACTTTTCACGCTTGCCACTGTGTGTGGCAAACGTCCCGGAGAAGTTTTTACGTTTGCCACTGTGTGTGGCAAACGTCCTAAAGAAGTTTTTACGTTTGCCACTGTATGTGGCAAATGTCCTGAAGAAGTTTTCACGCTTGCCATTGTATATGGCAAACGGCGGCGCAGCCGCTTTTATATTTTAAAGAAGTACGGTGTATCTGCTGCGCATAGGGACACTGCTTCCTAAAAATACAAAAACGCCTGCGGAGCCGCCGCAGCATTTCATATAGACAATTCAAAATAAAAAATAACTGCAAAATGAAATGCATATTTGTATTTTAAAAACAAAATGATTACATTTGCAGCGCCGGACAGAAGGACGGTTCGCCTCAATAAGCAACCGGCAGGGGAAGGGCGCCCGTTATTTATCATTCGTCATTCATGATTTATACGCGATTTAATGTTACCTTTGCGGAATTATTAGCGAAACATTATACAATATTAAGAAAATAATAAAAACAACAAGAAAAATGTCTAATTTAAGGTTTAAAGCAGTTGAAGAGGCTTTTAAGAAAAAAGCAGTAGCCGTGACAGCTCCGGATGCATTAACTTCCGAATATTACGGAAAGTATGTTTTTAATAAGGAGCAGATGTGCAAGTATCTATCAAAAGAAACGTTGAAAGTCCTTGTTAATGTGATTGAAAAAGGAGAAACGCTGGACCGGGAACTTGCCAACCACGTGGCGGCAGGAATGAGAATGTGGGCAATGGAACTGGGTGCAACGCATTACACGCACTGGTTTCAGCCGCTGACCGGAGGTACGGCGGAAAAGCACGATTCGTTTATCGAATATTCGGGCGCTCCCGGCAGCCCGGTGATCGAAGAGTTTTCGGGCAAGCTGTTGGCACAGCAGGAACCGGATGCGTCTTCCTTCCCCAGCGGCGGCATCCGCAATACGTTTGAGGCGCGTGGTTACACGGCGTGGGATCCCTCTTCGCCGGCATTCGTTATCGATGATACGCTCTGTATCCCGACGGTTTTTATTTCCTACACAGGCGAAGCGCTGGACTATAAAACGCCCTTGTTGAAGTCCCTGAGCGCGGTGGACAAAGCCGCTACGGACGTGTGCCAGTATTTTGATCCGAAAGTAAAGAAAGTGCTTTCCTATCTGGGCTGGGAACAGGAATATTTTTTGGTGGACGAAGGACTTTATGCTACCCGCCCCGACCTGATGTTGACCGGACGTACGCTGATGGGACACGAATCCGCTAAGAATCAACAATTAGAAGACCATTACTTCGGATCGATTCCGACACGGGTACATGCCTATATGAAAGACCTGGAATTTGAAGGATATAAATACGGTATCCCGTTGAAGACCCGTCACAATGAAGTGGCGCCGAACCAGTTTGAGCTGGCGCCCGTCTTTGGGGAAACCAATTTGGCGGTAGACCAGAACCTGTTGATCATGTCGCTGATGAAAAAAGTCGCCCGCCGGCACGGATTCCGCTTGCTGTTGCACGAAAAACCCTTTGCAGGCGTCAACGGTTCGGGCAAGCACAACAACTGGTCGCTGGGAACGGATACCGGCGTAGGCCTGCTGACGCCGGGAAAGACGCCGGAAGAAAATTTGCAGTTCATCACCTTTATCGTCAATATTTTGATGGCGCTTTACAAGAACAACGCCCTGCTGAAAGCCTCTATCATGACGGCGCAAAACGCTCACCGGCTGGGTGCAAACGAAGCGCCCCCCGCGATTATATCCGCTTTCCTCGGCTCCCAGATTTCGGCGGTCCTCGACAAGCTGGAAAACAGCAGCAGCGACGAAGCCATCCTGATGGACACGAAACAACGCATGAAGCTGGGTATCGCCAAGATTCCGGAAGTCCTTCTGGATAATACCGACCGCAACCGGACTTCTCCTTTCGCCTTCACCGGCAACCGGTTTGAGTTCCGGGCAGTGGGTTCGTCGGCAAATTGCGCCTCCGCGATGCTCGTCCTGAATACGATTGTGGCAGCGCAGTTGACCGAATTTAAGAAAACCGTCGATGCCCGCATCGCCAACGGAACGGTCAAAGGGAAAGCCATTTTCGAGGTGCTGAAAGAATACATTAAGACCTCCAAACCCATTCGTTTCGATGGCAACGGCTACAGCGACGAGTGGAAAGCCGAAGCCGTCAAGCGCGGACTGGACAGCGAAACCAGCGTGCCCGTTATCTACGATTCGTATCTCAAACCCGAATCCATCAAACTGTTTGAAACGACCGGCGTTTTCTCCGAAAGGGAGTTGCACGCGCGAAACGAGGTGAAATGGGAAACGTATACGAAGAAAATCCAAATCGAAGCCCGCGTGCTGGGCGATCTCGTGATGAACCACATCATTCCGGTGGCGACCGGCTACCAATCCATGTTGCTGGACAATGTATACAAGATGTACCAGGTGTACGACAAGGGACGCGCGGCCAAACTGTCGGCGCACAACACCGGGATTATCGAGGAAATTTCCGAACGGATAGCGGTCATCAAGTCGAAAACCGAGGAAATGATCGAAGCCCGCAAGGTTGCCAACAAAATCGAGGACGAACGAAGCAAAGCCATCGAATACCACGACAAAGTATTTCCTTACCTCGATGCCATCCGTTACCAGGTGGATAAGTTGGAGTTGATTGTCGACGATGAGTTGTGGACGCTGCCCAAATACCGCGAACTCCTGTTCGTGCGGTAAGGTTGTGTTGTTAAACTGATTGAGAAACGGGACGTCCGTTCGGCGAAAGGTCGCTATGTAAAGACTATATCGTCGATGACGTCCCGGTTTACTTCCCTGTTGAGGCGGGCGACAAGCTGCTCGCGGTACATCATCAATTCGCTTTTCAGAACCGAGGACTGTATTTTTACATAAAGCACCCGGTTTTTGACAAACAGTCCGGCTGTGTAACGGCTCACGGCGGGATTCATTGCCTTCCACTGCTCCGTGAGGCGGTATTCCGCCAGGCGGTCTGCCATTTGCGGATGACTGTCGAAGAAGGTTTCCAACAGTTGCCCGATGCTTTGCGAGGGGGTGCGTTTCATTCCTGAACAGTTCCGTTATTTACCTGAAACAATTTATAATCGTAGGGGATTCCCGCCAGGATTTCGTCCAGATATTTCCGGTTGGTGTCCGTGATAAAGATTTGTCCGAACTCCGGTTGGGTGACCAAGTGAATGATTCGTTCCACCCGTTCGGCGTCCAGCTTGTCGAACAGGTCGTCCAGCAGGAGAATGGGCGTCGAGGAGCCTTTTTCGACCAGCAGCCGGTATTGCGCCAGCTTCAGTGCAATCAGAAACGTCTTTATCTGCCCCTGCGAACCGGTTTTCCGGATCAGGTGGCCGTCCAGCAGAAAATGAAAGTCCTCCTTGTGCATCCCGACGCTTGTGTATCCGAGAATTTTGTCGCGTTCCCGCTTTTCGCGCAGCAGGCTTGCGAAAGATTCCTCTTCCGAAAGGGTTTCGTACTCCATGCCGATGCTTTCCTGCCCGGTACCTATCCGGCTGTAATAGCGATTGAAGACAGGAAGATATTGCTCCATGAAATCTTTCCGCTTTTCCCGGATGATCTTCCCCGCGGCAGCCATTTGTTCCTCCCAGATTTCGAACAGCCCGGCGTTCGTTTCCGTCGGAACGGGCGACCGGAGCAGCGCATTCCGCTGTTGCAGCGCCTTATTATAATGAATCAGCGCCTGAAGATATTCCCTGTCGTATTGGCTGACCAGCATGTCCGCAAATTTCCGCCGCTCCTCGCTTCCGCCCTGTATCAGTCCGCTGTCGGCGGGGGAAATCATCACCGCTGGAACCCGCCCGATATGTTCGGAAAGCCTGTCGTAGTCTTTTTTGTTCCACCGGAAAATCTTTTTGTGCTTCTTTCTTATCCCGCAATAAACTTCCGCGGTTTCCCCGCCGTCCCGGTAATATCCCTGAATCACAGCAAAATCCGCGTCGTGCTTTATCAACTGCGAATCGGTCAGGTTGGTGTAGTTTTTGGTAAACGAAAGATAATACAACGCATCCAGCAGATTGGTTTTCCCCATCCCGTTATTCCCAAAAAGACAATTTATCTTGGGCGAAAACGACAATTCGGCAGATTCGATATTCTTGAAATTTAAAATGGATATGCTACTGATAATCATGTGAAACTTTGGGTGTTTTTTATTTTTCCTCCGCAAAGTTATAAAAAAATGTTTTAACTTTGCGGCTATGAAGATCACAGTTTCCGTCACAAACGACCTGTTGACCGACCAGCGGGTACATAAAGTCTGTACAACGTTGACGCTCAAAAAACACGAGGTAAAATTGGTTGGCCGCAGGTTCCGTGGAAGCGCCCCCCTGAACCGTATTTACCCGACCGTCCGGATGCGCCTGTTTTTCAACCGGACTTTTTTCTTTTACGCGGAATATAACCTGCGACTCTTTCTGTACCTGCTGTTTGAC
>JAIRSN010000271.1 GCA_031255425.1 Dysgonamonadaceae bacterium | reverse complement strand
AAAACAGGTTTTAATTCTTTTAATTCCATAATTTTAGAGTATTAAGTATATATAAAAATTGAATTGAAAGGATAAAGAACGTAAAAAAATGCAGAATTATCAAGAATTGCATACAAATTAACGATAATTCTTTTATATTTGTGCGCGAAATTAAAATTCAATTCAATTAAAGTATATGAAAAAAATAAAATTGTTTACCGGTAGCGTGCTTGTGTTGGCGATTATGACCCTTTCTTTTGTACAATGCGGCAATAAGGGCGAAGTTAAACCTTCGGAAGGCACGGCAACCGATACGGAATCTGTTGCTCAATATCTTCCCGTAGCATACGTGGACGCGGATTCTCTTCTTTCTCAATTTAATTTTTATAACCGGTTGGTCAGCGCTTATGAAGACAAGCTCAGCAAACAAAACAATTCGCTGAATTCAAGTTATCAGAAACTTCAAAGCGAAATGATCGGGTTTCAGCAAAAAGCGCAAAACAATGCCTTCCTCAGCCAGGAGCGAATGAGGCAGGAGCAAACCCGCATCGAACGCATGCAACAGGATCTCGAAAAGAAAGCGGCGCAGGTAGAACAGGAATTGGCGCTGGAACAAAAAGTGATTCAACAGCAGCTTTCCGATTCGCTTTCACTTGGAATCAAAGAATTTAACAAGCCACAAAAATATCAGATGATATTTACGAAAACCGGCAACAGCACGATTCTTTATGCCGACGACCACTATAATATTACGAACGAAGTATTGGAATTTCTCAATAAACGTTTCGAATAGTGTTATTTATATCCCTGCGGGCGATGCGGAACGATGTCAGATCAATCCGCATCTTCCGCTTTTTTTTATCCTTACCCCAATCCTCCCTTGAAAATCGTAATCCCCTGTTATAACGAACCGGACGCCCTGTTGACGATAAACAGTCTGTCGGCTTGCGAAAAAGGGAATTTCAATGTCGAAATCATCGTTGCAGTCAATTCGTACCGGATGTCGCCGGATGCCGTTCGCCGGCAAAACCGCCGGACGTTTGACGAATTGTCCGGCTTTGCCCGGAAGCACAATACTCCCTGCTTTTATTTAACGCCGCTGTGGGTCGAGAACCTTCCCGGACACCAGACCGGAGCCGGTCTTCCCCGCAAAATCGGAATGGACGAAGCCGTAGAAAGGTTCCGGAAGGAGGGGAATTCCGAAGGAATCATCGTCAGCCTCGACGCCGACTGCACTGTCCGGCGCAATTACCTGACCGAGATTTATTCCTGCTTCAAAAAATACAAGTTAAAGTCCGCCACGATTGAATTTCATCACCCGGTGGAACATTTGGATGCAGAAAATGAACTGCGGAAGGCGGCGGAAGCATACGAGGAATACTTGCGTTACTACCGGGCGGCGCTGGAATACACCGGCTATCCGTACCCGTATTACACCATCGGTTCGGCTTTTGCCGTTACCGTTCAGACTTATTTACAGGCGGGAAGGATGGGCAAGCAGCAGGCGGGAGAGGATTTTTATTTTCTTCAAAAGGTGTTCCCGCTGGGCAACACCCGCTTTATCGACACGACTTGCGTATTCCCTTCGGCACGTGTTTCCGACAGGGTTCCGTTTGGAACCGGGCCGGCGATAGGCCGGATGATTGAAACGAAACAAACCGGTAAACAGTCGTATCAAGTGGCGGCTTTCGCGGAACTGAAACTTCTTTTTGGGAAAATCGATTCCTTTTTCAAAAGGCCTTCGGAAGAAATAGCGCAATCGCTGTCGGACCTGCCTTTGCACTTGCAGTTGTTTCTGGAAACGGATGGTTTTCTGAATAAGATAGAGGAGATCAACCGGCATACCGCCCGTGTGTCGAACTTCAAAAAGCGGTTTTTCAATTATTTCACGGCATTCAAAATACTGAAATACCTCAACGCCGTACATCCCTGTCCTTACGAATGGGTCGCTGTTTCCGACAGTCTGACCGTTCTGGAGCCGTCTTCCTGTTCGACGATGGCGACAAAAACCGTATGCTCCGGAAGCAAAGACGCTACCTTGTCCGGCCATTCGATAAAGCAAAGCGCGCCGCTGTCGAAATAATCGGATAAGCCCAGATCGTACGCCTCCCGTTCGGTATCCACCCGGTAAAAATCGAAATGGTAAATCATCTCCGCCGCCGTCCGGTATTCGTTGACGATGGCAAATGTGGGACTGTTTATCGCATCCGTAACGCCGAGCTGTTCGCAAAGGGCTTTGATGAAAGTCGTTTTGCCCGCTCCCATCGCTCCGTTGAACGCAAAAACCGTGTGGCCGTTCATCCGGCGAATAAATTCTCCGGCGGCTTCGCGAATGGTTTCCAAATTTTTTATTCGAATAAAGTGCATCTGAATATTTATTAGCGGGCAAAAATAAGCAAAATATCACTGCTGTTAAAATGTTTATTATATTTGCAGCATCATAATTCAGTAAAGATAACCCGATGTTGCTTCTTCATACCTGTTGCGCCCCCTGTTCGGCAGCCGTCATCGAATGGTTGTTGGACAAAAACATTCGTCCCGTCCTGTTTTTCTTCAATCCGAATATTTTTCCCGCGGAGGAATATGAAATCCGCAAGAACGAGTTGCAACGCTATGCGAAAACGTTGGGGCTCGAATGTATCGACGGGGATTACGACCGCGAAAAGTGGTTGCATGCCGTGGCCGGACTGGAAAACCAGCCGGAAAGAGGGCTGCGTTGCCTGGAATGTTTCAAACTGCGGTTGCTGGCGACGGCAACCCTGGCAAACGAGAAAGGTTTTAAGACAATCGCGACCACCCTGGCTTCTTCCCGCTGGAAAGACACAAAGCAAATCGCAACGGCGGGGGAATGGGCGGTCGCTCCATTCCCCGGCATCGTGTTCTGGGACAGGAACTGGCGGAAAGAGGGTCTAAGCGA
>JAIRSN010000193.1 GCA_031255425.1 Dysgonamonadaceae bacterium | reverse complement strand
TAAAAGCGGCTGCGCGGCTGATTTTTCACCCGGTTTCGTTGCAATTTAAAAAAATATTGTATCTTTGTTCCAGGCAAATCCCTGTAAACGGATTGAATAGAGAAACTTTTTACCTTGTTTAATAGATAGAATGAAATGACAACGAAAGACAGAGAATCGAAGACAAAAACACGCCCTTTGTTGCTCCGCTTTTTTTGAAACACAAATGACTCAGCGAATAAAAATCCTGCACCTGCTTATCATCCTTTGGGTTGCCGTTCCGGTTTACGGGCAGCAACTGAAGGAAGGACTGTTTTTCTACTCGCACGAACGGAATATCGACGGGCGGACATCGCTCTTGCTGAACAACAACGAGCCATACGAACTGAAATCGGAAGATCTTTTTTCCGCCGACATGACCCTCGCCCTGCGAAACGAAACCATTAAGTTCGGGTACGTCTTCCGGATGATTTTCAACGAGAAAAACAACGTAGATTTTATTGTCAACAACAAGTCGCAAGCTTTCCTCGTGGTTAATAACCAGGATTTTCCGCTGAAAGAAACACTCTCCGCCGACCGCTGGCACCGCCTGTCGATCGTTTTCCGGAAACAGCAAAACCGCATCACGCTCCGGCTGAACGACGAAGAGGTGGAATGCCCCGTCGACCTGAAAAGCTGGCGCTCGCTCCGGATCGTCTTCGGGCAATGCGACATTCGCGACTTCTCCACCAACGATGTGGCGCCCATTGTCCTGAAAGACGTCGCTATCTCCTACAACGACAAGCCGTTTCACCACTGGGTGCTGAACCGCCACGCGGAAAACAAAGTCTTCGACGAGCTGCGGAAGCGGCCTGCCCTGGCGCTCAACCCCCAATGGCAACTCGACCGGCACGCCTGCTGGGAAAAACTGGCGGAATTTCAGGCGACCACCTTCCCGCAATTCACCTTCGACTCGATCAACAACCGGGTTTTCATGCTTAATTCCAACGAATTAATCGAATATTCCATCGTCGACCGCACCGAACGGCGCATACGCACCCGCCCCGACATCTGCGGGAAATACTACAACCACCTGATGTTCGACGCCCTGACGTCGCGGCTGTTTTTCTACTCGCTCGACGAGCAACAACTCTCTTTCTACGACCTGAAAACCAACCGTTGGGACGGATACCGCGACGGCGAAATCGAATCGGCGCACGCCCACCACAACCGCTACATTTCCGGAACCGATTCCTGCCTTTACCTTTTCGGCGGCTACGGTTTTTACCAGTACAACAGCGACTTATTCAAAGTCGACCTGCGCACCGGGCAGTGGCACAGCTACGATTTGTCGCACCTGATCACGCCGCGCTACCTGGCTGCGGTGGGAGGAAGCAGGCGCGCGGGCGAAAACCGGATTTACATACTCGGCGGACGCGGCTCCGAGATGGGACGGCAGGAATTGTCGCCCCGGAACTTCTCGGACCTGTATGAAATCGACCTGAACACGCTGAAAGGCACCTGCCTCTTCGACATCGGCACGGAAGACGAAAAAGAAAACGTCTACTCAAACAGCCTTGTCGTGGATGCCGACGGGAAAACGCTTTACGCGCTCGCCTATCCGAACCGGAAATACGCGTCTGCCATCGCGCTGAAAAAAATCGACCGGGAAACGCAAACGGTGGAAACGGTCGGCGATTCGCTCGCGTACTATTTTCAGGATATTACGTCGTTTTGCGACTTATATTACGCGCCCAAGCTGTCGAAGCTCGTGGCAGTCGTGTCGTTTTCTTCCGACGAGGCCCATTCCCGCATCCATATTTATACGTTGGACTATCCGCCGCTGAAAAACACGGAAATCAGGCAGGAGGAGGCAACGATTACCCCCTCTCTTAATCGTATTATATTCATCTTCTTCGGGTTAATCGCTGTTGTTCTCCTGTCTTTTTTCCTTCGGAAGACCCTCGTCCGGAAAAACACCGGCGGAGTGGAAGCCGCCGTCCTGCCGCCCCGCGAACCGGGCGAAAGGAAGGAAAGGAAGGAAAGGGAAAAATCACCGGTCGCCGTCCTGCGGAATGCCATTTTGTTTCTGGGTGGCTTTCAGGTTTTTAATAAAACGGGCGGAAATATAACCGGCGAGTTCACGCCTACGCTGAAAAACCTGCTGGTACTGATCATTCTTTACACCTTGAAAAACAACAAAGGCATCTCCTCGTCGCGGCTGCAAGAATTGCTGTGGTTCAACAAGAGCGAGGAAGCGGCGCGTAACAACCGGAACGTGAACCTGCGGAAATTGCGGGTGCTTCTTGAAGAATTGGACGGGGTCGACATCTCCGGCCAGAGCGGATATTGGACGATTACGCTGCCCGGCGAGGTGTTTTCGGACTACAAAGAAATCCTGGCGTGCTGCGCCGGCATCCGGGCGGGCGAGGCGATGGAGAAAGACGAGGTCCTGCGGCTATTAAACCTGCTGGATTACGGGCAGTTGCTGCCGAACATCCAATTGGAGTGGGTCGACTCGTTCAAAACGGAATTTACGAACGCCGTCATCGATGCGCTGATGAAAATCCTCGGCGACACGCACGACGCTTTTTACGGAAGCGATGAAATCCGCCTGAAAATAGCCGACGCGCTGCTGAAAATGGATTCGCTCAGCGACGAAGCCCTCCGGATCAAGTGCCGGACGCTGGTCGGCATGGGGAAAAAAGGACAAGCCAAAGCCGCTTTCGACAGTTTCCGGAAGGAGTACCAGCTGCTGCTGGGCGAACCTTACGCCGGTTCGTTGGAAAAAATATTGGAATAACGGAAAAACCTCCGCTTCTCAGAACGGATAACCTACCGCAATGTGCCACGCATAATTACCCTTGAAATTGGGATGGAAGACCGTCCATTTAGCCCGCCCGGGGCGCGCGGGGTCGTAGGCTTTCATTCCGCTGTCGAAACGAATCAGGAAATAATCGAAATCCAGCCGTAGCCCCAACCCATAGCCGAGGGCAATTTCCTTATAAAACGAACGGAACCGGAACGTGCCGCCCTCCTGCCCCTCATAATCCCGGACAGTCCAGATATTTCCGGCGTCGATAAATGCAGCCGCCTCGAGTTTCCAGAAAAAGCGGGTGCGGTATTCCAGGTTCAGATCCAGCTTAATATCACCCGATTGGTTGAAAAAAGTGGTGGCGGCGTCGCGGCGGTAGCTTCCCGGCCCCAACTCCCGTACCGACCACGCCCGGACACTGTTGGCGCCGCCGGAATAATAGCGTTTTTCGAAGGGGAGCATCTCCGAATTGCGGTAAGGCACGCCGATTCCGACACCGATGCGCCACGCAATGGCGTTCTGGCTGTCGAACACAACGGTTTTTGCATAATCGAAATCGCCCTTTACGAATTGGGCGAAATGCGTTCCGAGCAGCCGGTAGGAACCGAGTTCGTCCTTCCGCCGGTCGAACAGATAGCTCAGTCCCCGCAGCATATTCCCGGCGGATTCCAACGAAACATGGAAAGAATGTGCGTTCCGCTGCCGGTGCATCGGGTCGACCGTGGAATGGTAAAACGCATAGCGCGCCCCGACGATAAACTGGTTCGTGTAACCGAAAAACTTGGCGCTTGCCGGCAGGTGATTGATAAAAACGGAATCCGTCCGCGGCAGGTAGACATAGTCGACATTCAGCAAATCGAGTTCGTGCCGGGCAGGCGAGCGATAACGCTCCTTCCACCGGTAACGGATTTCGCCGGAGAGCAGCGTCCGGTCGTACTCCGGCCGGGTCTGGTAGTCGTAACCGAGGGAAAGCTCGGTAGACGTCTGCATTTTCCGCAGGAAAGTACTTTTAACAAAGGGAAAAATAAATTTGGGAAAATGCAAAGACACTTCCCCGCCCAGTTCCATAAAGAAATCGGAGAAATTGATGGTTTCATAGGCGCCGGTCATCCGGAAATTGAACGTTTCCGACCCCCGGAACAGGTTTTTATGCGTATAATAGCCGGAAAAAGCGACACCCAGGTCGCCCGCCGTGTTGGTTCCTTCCACCGAGGAAGACAACGTTTGCAGCCGCGCCGGCATCAGGAGGATCCGGCAATCCAACAGCGCCGAATCGTTCCGGATTTTCTCATCAAATTGGATGTGGATATTGTTCAATGCCTGCAAGGTGGAGAAAGCCGAATAGGTAAAATCCTCCCTCAGTTGGGAATAACGGCTTCCCGGCGTGATAAAGCAGTTGTCCAAGAGGGTTTTCGCCCGCAAAGAAGGCCGGTCGCCGGAATAATAGACGGTGTAGTTGCCGTAGACAAGGCTGTCGCGCACGGGATAGCCGGCGATGCTCGTAATCACCAACGGATCGTAGTCCAAATAAAAGAAGACCCGGTCGAAATGGTACTTTTCGAGCGAGGGATAACGGTTGGCGCTGTCGGCGGCGGCGGTCGGTTCCGGCAGGGAACGCAGTTTCAGCGTCAGGTCTACTTTGTGGACATTCAGGGAGCTGTCGGCATCGTAAATGAAATGCTCTTTGGTCAGCATGAAATACCCCCGGTTTCGCAAAAGCGTTGTGAGGCGGTCCCGCTCGGCATCCAAGAGGCTCCGGTCGAACAGGATACCTTCCCTGATCCGCGAAGTGCGCAAAGCCGACGTTTCGCCGGAGATGCGCAAACGCGGGTCTTTGTTCGCCCCGCCGTACAGTTCTTCCGCGATCACCGGATTGTCGATTGCGGGGACGAAACGGCGGATCCGGTAGGGCGTGTTCCCCGTGATGCGGTACGTCACCTCGGCCTTTTTATGCTGGAAAGAAACGGCGGAAGACACTTCTGCATGGATATAACCCGCGTTGACAAGCAACTTTCTAAATTCGGAAGAGGATTTATCCACCAGGGTCGAGTCGAAAACGACGGGTTCTTCGCCGATTTTCTTTAAGAAGCGGTTGATCCATTTGGAACTGTCCCTGCCCGCCCAGTTGTAGATCTGGAACATGGTTTTGTTCAGTCCGAACATCTTGTAGTTGGGTTGTTGTTTCAGGTAAGGCTTCAATTCCGTCCGTTTGTAGCCGGGAATATCCGATTCGATATTTACTTTATCCAAAAGGTATTTCCCTTCGGGGATAAATTTGGTTGAGTTGCACGAATACAAACCGAAAATGAAAAAAGCGAGCAAACTTATGATGGAAATATGGCGTGAAATCATTCTAATTATCAATTTCTGTTGCAAAGATAATCTTAATTACAAAATACTTTCTTAGTTTTGCAAAAGAAAATATACAGGGAAGTAAGTCAGCATAAATAACGATTAGTAATAACCATCATTGAGGCAAAAACAATTGATTGTAAATCAGTTGCTTTTTCTGTTTTTTATCATTCCATATTGTTCATTCAATTTGTTTCGCATATATTCGTACCGCGTATGTACCGTAACACAACCTGAGAAACAAGAGTACTATACAGTTGCCGAAGCGATGGAAAAATATAGTATTACACGTGACTACCCATACCATTATGTGAAGTATCATAATATTCCTGATGAAAGAGGATATAATCTACCCTCTTCATTTCTCATTATAAATAACATACATCACCGTCTGCCCGGTTGCCTTCAGGGTTTCGGTGCTTACGAGACTCATATTATCGTCGCGGGTATGCCAATACTTCCCGAAGCCGGCGGACGAATCCGGATCGTACTGGATGATGTCGATGCAAGGGATGTTGCGGTAGCGGATGACAGATACATGGTCGTCCTCGATGGCGGCGCCGGGCTTGTTGACGAAGAAAGCGTCGTATCCAAGCACTTGCGCCGCTTCCCATACCTTTTTGACAATGTTCCCGGCGTATTGCACGGAAATCGATTCTTTGTAAAACTGTGCGTTCGGAGCGCTTACCATGTCCAACAGAATGCCGTAGCGGGCGGTGTAGCCCGGACGGTGAGGGTTTCTCGCCCAATATTCGGAACCCAGACACCACCCGGTGCTGCCGTAGTTTTTCCGGTCGAACTCCGCCGTTCCCCAGTCTTCCGCATCAAAGAGGAGGAGGTCTATCCCGACCGCCGGCTGCCGAAGCCCCACCTGGCGCGCGATCTCCAACAAAACACCGCAAGCGCCGGCGCCGTCGTTCGCGCCGTCGATCGCCGTGCGATGGTTTGCCGGGTTGGAATCGCGGTCGGCAAAGGGACGCGAATCCCAATGGGCGCACAAAAGGACGCGGTTCTTCTGCTCCGGACGAAACGATGCAATGATGTTTTTGGCTTGGATGGACTGCCGGTCGTAGGTCCGGAGGGTGGTTTCCTGTTCGGTTACCTCCGCGCCGAACCGCCGCAGTTCCGTAGCCAGGTAGGTGCCGCAAGCCCTGTGAGCCGCCGTGTTCGGGACCCTCGGACCGAAGGCGACCTGCGCCGCCGTGTAGTGATAGGCGCTGTCGGCGTTAAATTCGGGGACGGCGACCCTCGCCGCGCTTTCGTTTTGTGCCGCCGTCTGCGGATGTTGCCTGCAGGAAATGCCGAAGGTGAATATACCTGCCATAAAAAGGATTTTCCGGAGGTTTTTTGAAAGAAATATCATATCGTTATTTATTTAAATGATCCATTACTCGCATCAGGTTGCCGCCCCATATTTTGGCAATATCCGCCTCGGAATATCCCCTGCGCAGGAGTTCCAGGGTGATCTGAGGCATTTCGTTGGCGGCTTTCACGCCGGACAACTCCCCTCCGCCGTCGAAGTCGGAGCCGATGCCCGCATAGTCCGTTCCGGCGATCCGGGCGATGTGGTCGATATGGTCGACCGCATCTTTGACCGTTGCCGTTCCGCTTTCTTTCAGGAAAGGGGAATAAAGGCAGACCTGAACCACGCCGCCCGTTGCGGCAATGGCGCGTATCAGCGAATCGGACAGGTTTCGCGGATGGTTGCAAAGCGCTTTTGCGGACGAATGGGAGGCGATGACCGGGTGCCGGCTAAGCGCCAGGGCATCGAAAGATGTCTTTTCCGAAGTGTGCGACAGGTCGACCAGGATGCGCAGGCGATTCATTTCCTTCACCACTTCCTTCCCGAAGTCGCTCAAGCCGTTGTGTTCCGAACGGCCGCCGACCGCCGCGTCGCAGAGGTCGTTGTCGCCGTTGTGCGACAGGGTTATGTATTTCACGCCCTTGTCTGCAAACCGTTGCAGGTTGCGGAGGTCTTTCCCGATGGCGTAACCGTTTTCGACTCCGAGGAAAATGGCTTTCCTGCCTTCCGCCTTCAAGCGTTTCAAATCGGCGGTTGTGCGGGCGATGCCGGCGACGCTGTTGTTCTTTTCGACTTGCCGGATCAATTCCCGGAGGATGTCCAGCGCCTTTTCTGCCGCTTGTGCCGAAGCCGCGGCGTCGCGTTCGCCCTGCCGGAGGTAAGCCGCCATAAAAACGGCATCCAACAGGCCGTCCTGCATCTTAGGCACATCCACTTTCAGTTGGTAGACAGGCGGCATGCCGTCCGCAGGGGCAGGCTTCAACTCGAACGGCGGATTTGCTTTCCCAATATCAATCCCATAGGGGAAAAACAGCGGCGTATCGCAATGCGAATCAATCGTATAAATGCGCCGGTGGATGTCTTTTACCTTCCGGTAACATCCGGCTTCCGCAATCATCCGCCGGAAAAGGGAGAGCATAAGGGGCTGGTCGCCCGACAGCATCCGTTCCGGATGCCATTGCACGCCAAGGATAAACCGCCCGTCCGCCGACTCGATGGCTTCGATGACGCCGTCTTCCGATTGCGCAACGGCTTCAAACCCGGGCGCGACCGTCCGGATTGCCTGGTGGTGAAACGAGTTCACCGGGATCCGGTCTGCCTTCATCAGCCGGTGCAGCGTGGAGCCGGCGCGGAGGGCGACGGAATGCATCTCTCCGCCGTCCGGTTGGTTGTGATTGACCGCCGATTCGGGCATTTGCGAAGGGATGTCCTGGATCAGGCTGCCTCCGAAGGCGACATTGATGACCTGAACGCCCCGGCAAATCCCCAGGACGGGAATCTGTTTTTCGACCGCCCGTTGTGCCAACCGTATATCGTAACGGTCGCGTGCCGGGTCGGAAGACGTCGCTGCCGGATGCGGCGTTTCGCCGTAGAGTGGCGCGTCGATGTCGCCTCCGCCGGACAGAATCAGTCCGTCGACCTGCGACAGTGCCTCGTCCAGCGCGGCGCTGTCGCCGGTAAGCGGAATCAATAGCGGCGACCCGCCTGCTTTTACTATGGCTTCCACATACGCATCGGCGATGCAGGAGAGCCCTTCTTTATGATTAACGGACAGGCCTATAAGCATTGTTTGCCGGGGTTTTTAATGAATCTGTTTTTAAAGGATAATCTCATTGTCCAACAAAGGTAAACATTTCTATCGAAACACGGGCGCCGCAGCCGGACACGCAGTGTCTTTTATAATTTTAAAGAGGTACGGTGTATTTGTCTGGCTGCGATTTTGCAAATATGTTAATTTTTGTTTTTTCGCGGAACTGCGAAAACCTGAATCTGTTAATTTATGTTTTTCGCGAACTGCGAAAACCTGAAAACTTCTCCGGGACGCTTTCGCGGAACTGCGAAAGTGCAAATTTGTTAATTTTTGTTTTTTCGCAGAACTGCGAAAACGCAAATCTGTTAATTTTTGTTTTTTCGCGGAACTGCGAAAACCTGAAACTGTTAATTTTTGTTTTTCGCAGAGCTGCGAAAACGAAAAAACGTTTGCGGCGGGTTTTCGCGAAACTGCGAAAGCGTAAAAACTTCTGCGGCGGGTTTTCGCGGAACTGCGAAAGTGTAAAAACTTCTGCGGCGGGTTTTCGCGGAGCTGCGAAAGTGTAAAAACTTCTGCGGCAGGTTTTCGCGAAGCTGCAAAAGCGGCTGCGGCGCCGGTGTATTTGCTACGCACAGGGGGACTGTTTCCCAAAAATACAAAAGCGGCTGAGCCGCTGTGTCCGGAGAAAAGCCTTGTGGATGGCTTCCCGGGCATTCCTGCCGTTCTGTTCCATGTCGATACGTCCCAGCAGCCTGCCCCCGTAGCGGCTGTTGATGCCGGATGTTCCGAAACACAAATCGACTTTCCCGGCAATGGCATCAAAGAAAGAAGCAGGAATGCCGTTTTCCGAAAAAGGAAAAGAAAAGTACGCCACCGGTTCCCGAAAAGTATCCCGGACGAAAGCGCAGGACTCCAGGGTTTGCCGGAGTTGTTCCTTCCCGTCCAACAGTGGGAACGGCAGGTGATTGATGCTGTGCGCCCCGATTGTGAACCCCTTCCGTTGCATCTCCCGCAACTCGTCCGTCGCCAGGTAGGGGCGCCGTGTTTTCAGGTATTCCCCGAAATCCACTTCGAGCAGGCAGGCAAGCTCGTCCAGCAGGTCCTGCCGGAAATGCGGGAGGGCATGAATCGCCGCCCTGAGCGACCGCACGTTCGTTTGCAGGGCGCGGCGGATGCGGTTTTTCGCCTCGTTTTGCACGGCTTCGGATGTGCGGTCCAGCTTGTCCGTCAGCAGCGCGGTTTTGTGCCGGTAAAACAACTGCCGGTTGTCCGTGAAATCGCTGTTTATAAAGATAGTAGCAGGGATGCCCTTCCGCAAAAGAAGGGGCAAGGCATTTTCGTAAACGCCCCGCAAGCCATCGTCGAAAGAGAGATGAAAAGCGTGCCGGGTACGGCTGCCGGGGTTATCCGGCGAACGGTACACCTCGCCCGCCGTCACCGCCTCGAAGCGCCGGGACAGGAAGTCGAGGTCCCACTCGAACGCCCGCCTGCCCAGCGGTCGGTACAAGGGATGGATATGCGGCAGGTATTCGTCGCTCACCGTGTGGTAAAAAGGGTGGATCACCACCGGCGGGCGCTGCCGGATAAGCCATCCGGAAGGAATCCCGCCGGCGAGAAAGGGAAGCACGTTCCGGCGGATAGCCGAATGTCTTCTTCCGGAAGATGTAAAAAGACGAAACATAGGAATATAGATTATTGTGCCGTAAATTTAGTAAGAAAAAGCTACAATTTGGGTGTATCGGGGAAAATTCATACCTTCGTAAGCGTAATTTATAAATATATTCTTTCATTTTAAGACTTAATAGAAAAAAGGTATGGATGTTTTAAAGGTAAAATTAAACGAGCTGCGGGCATTCTGCGAGAGCGATTTGTACCGTTCCTTTCCGGTTAAGCCGATTTCGCCGTTGCGCGTCGAGTCGTATCTGAGCAATCCCCGGGCAAAGGCGGAGGATACGGTTTTGTTTATGTTTGTGGAGGGCGAGAAGTTGATTGCGTTCCGGACGGTGTTGCCCGACAGTGTTATATCGATGGACAAAGTCGAACGGTTTGCCTGGTTTAGCGGCGTTTGGGTCAGCCCGGAATACCGGGGGAAAAAGCTCTCGCTGGAGCTTTCGACCCATGTGCTTGCCGAATGGAAAAACCGGATGATGGTGACCAATTATACGGCGTTGTCCGACCGGGCAACGATCAGCCGGTCGCGGTTTTACAAGATGCTGAGCCGGGAAGGGATGCGGTTCTATCTGTACCCGAATCTGAACCGGATTTATAAAGACAGGGAGAATTACTGGTGGTCCCGGTTTATCCTGCCCTGGATGTCGCTCGCCGTTTCGATTGTATCGTTGCTCCGGGTGCTTTTCTTCGCCGCTTTTTTTCCCAAAAGGAAATACATCGAGCAGGACAGCCTGGACGACGAATGCAGGGCGTACCTGAGAACATTCCCCGACACGGTTTTTAACCGGCGGGAAGCCGAACTGGACTGGATCTTCCGCTACCGTTGGATTATGCAGTCGACCGCGGAAAACACCAGCTATCCTTTTTCTTATTTAAAGAAAAGACATTCGATGCGTATCGTCAAGATGCTGGAGAACGGGGTTTTCGCGGGGTTTTTCATTTACACGATTATCGAGTCCAGGATGAAAATCATCTATTACTTTATGGACGACCGGCTGCATCCCCGCATGGCGGATATTGTGTCGCAGATTGCGGCGAAAAGGTGCATTCAATACCTGACGGTGCTGGATCCCCGGCTGGTTCCGATTTTCGCGAAGCGGAACCGGTGCTTTTCCCATACACGGATTTACACGTCCCATGTTTACACCTCCTTGCATGTTTTCTCGAAAAACATCCAGTTGGTGTTCGATGGCGACGGGGATAATTGTTTTACCTGAGTTTTTTTACGAAAGCGGCGGCGGCGAACAGGAATCCGCAGCCGGAAAATTCCGGAAAACATTCGTTCACAGCTCCCATGCCGGCGTAAAAACGGGCAACGCCCGGCAACGAGGAGCCTTCACAATCGAACACAAGTTCGTTCCCGGCATGATCTTCCAGAAACTTATCGAGCAGGAAGGCCATGCTTTGTTTTTCTTTCCCTTCGGCGGTAGACACGGACATCAGGTAATAGATGCGGCGTTTCCATCGCACAAAAAGCGCCGACGAGAGGATGGTTGCCCGCTCGTCTTTGACGCTCCGGATTTCGATTTTCACCTGTTTCCCGATTTGTTCGATAAAGGCTTCAAACGCCTTCAACTGGTGCCGGATGGGACGTTCCCCGGCGTTCGTTTTCAACACCTCCAAAAAGACCCGCCATTCGGTAGCCATTTCCGGAAAAAGGTTTTCCTTTCCGGCTTTCCGGAGGTTCCGGACAAAGTTACTGCCATAATTTCCCCGGATGTAAGTGTAGGGATGATTCAGGTCTAAGCAGTAGTTATTTCTCAGCGGGAGAGCAGAATCGAAGCGGTTGCCCGGGTTGAAATGCATCCGGCAGATGCGGTAAGGAAGGGCGGAAACAAATGCCCGGTAGACCTCCGCGGAAAGCGTGCCGGAGGAAAAAATCCCCAACTGCTGGCAAAAGAGCGGTTGCACCAGCACCCGCAGTCCCCACTTCCGCTTGACCGGCAACGGCATCACGTAACGGTAATCCTCCGCCATCAACAACTCCCACTGCGGACTGACCGCGTCCAGATACCACGACAAGGCATACATTGTCGCAAAGGGGGAGTTTTCTACGCACCGGTTATACGCTTCAAAATCAATATTTTTATATCGGAGAAAATGGATTTTCATGGGTTGCCGTGTTAAATTGGTTTTGCAAATATAGGGGAAAAATGCACGGTATCCAAGTGCGGGCGGGCGCCAACCCGCAGGGTTGGCGGCGCAGCCGCTTTTACTATTTGCGAAGGCGGCGCAGCCGCTTTTACTATTTCATTACACCTTATATATAGGTAAAAGCGGTTGCGCAGTCGCCGACTCCGCAGGAGTCGAATATGAGTAACCCCGGGCGAAAGCCCGGGGAAAGAAGAATACCACCGCCATCCGCAACCGCCCCCCGGCCTGGGCTTCGAGGCGGAAACAACCGCTCGATGCCGAATAAAGAATTGTAAAAAATAGATGTAATTCCCAAAAAAATAATTTATCTTTGATGCCTGTATTAATAAAAATAGTTCACAAATGAAAAAGTTAATTTTATTGTTGCTGCCGCTCAGCCT
>JAIRSN010000186.1 GCA_031255425.1 Dysgonamonadaceae bacterium | reverse complement strand
AGTAAGACTGCCGCCGAAGGCGGGTTCGATGCGTTGCCCGTGGGATACGTGGGCTTGGGGAACGCCAGCAGATTCGGCTATGATGTGTACTTCTGGTCCGGCAGCTCTGAGGGTAGTTCCGCGTGGCTTCGTTACTTGGCCGGCGACAGGAGTACGGTGATCCGGAGTAATGCATCCAATAAGCCGTTCATGTACAGCATCCGCTGCAAAAAAGACAATTGACCATTTGCCAATAAACGAAAGGTGTAGCCTTGAAATCGATAAGCCGTTGTGCCGTGCGCAACGGCTTTATTTACGTCCGCGCCGCTTGGGGAACCACCCTTTTTCAACCCGTTTCTTTTGCTGAAAAAGTTCGCCGATGCCCCAGAAGGCGGAAAAAGCAGTCACTCCGCACAGGGCGGAAAGGATTGTGTTGTGAAATAAAAAGGTTCCGGCAAGGCAGGCAATCCCCAACAGGAGAAAGACCCACCAACACCGGGTGCCGAAATAATACTCGCCTTTGATAACCAGCGGATGAAACAGTCCGATGATGATGAAGGTAAACAGTCCGGTGATAAATCCGGTAAGATTATAATTTTCAATCAAATGCATCATAAACTAACGCGCGTGTTGGGAAGGAATGTATCCTCTCAGACAAAACCTTCGGTAAATTTTAGAATAACTCGTTCACTGTATTTCTTGGAAATGGGAATGTCCGGAACGTCTTTCATGCCGAATTCCACATAAATGCCGTCTTTCTGCCGGCGGATCACATTGATCTGCTCGAAGTTCACGATGTAAGAACGGTGGCAGCGAAGCAAATGCGTCTCCGCCATCTGCTCCTCGATGGCTTTCATCGAGTTTCGCAGCATGAATTTCGTCAGCGAGCCTTTGTTGAGGTACCAAATAAGGACGTAGTTGTCCGCCGACTCGATGTAAAGCAGGTTGTTGCGGTTTACGGAAAGCCGCAATTCGTTTTTCTCATCGTAAAAAGAATATATTTTCTGGGGAAGGGTCGTTTCGGCATGAGCGCTTTCGATTTTTTCCAGTTGGCGTTTGTTTTCCCTGTAAATAAGGTAAAGATGCACAATGGTATACGGCAAAAGAAGCACCAGCGCCGTGTTGATGGTCGATTCCTTGAACGAACTCAGGTAATCGCGTTCGGGGTTCAGCGCCAGCGTGTAAATCGTGTAAAAGAGCGACATAAAAAAAATCTCCAAAACAATCCATACCGCATAATTCCCGATTGTAATCGCTTTCCGCTTCCCCGTCCGGTACAGGATGACCCGGCTGATGACCACCACCAGCACGCCGGTCAGGATGATCAGGCTGGAAAAAACAAAAAACATGAAATCGGAAACAGGATACCAGTTCTCCGAACTGAACGGCTTATATAAATTGATGAATATCAGGGCAAAAAAAGCAGTGGACAAAATCAAATAAACAATGTTTTGCTTGCTGTAAATGTAACTTGGCATCTTTTGATTAAACATATTGTACCGCGGTATAGAAAATTTTCCGGCACAAAGATACATGAAAAATTTTAATATGAAAGCAGGAAAGGCGCCCGCTTCCGCGGCTACGCACCGGCAGGCGCACACGCCTTAGTGCGGCAGGCGCACCGGAAAGCCGGATACCGGAACATCCGGAATTTGCAATTTGGGATTCCCTTTTGTGGTAAAAGTCATTTTTATCGTGTACTTTTGTGGTCGCAAATATAAAATCTCAAAATAAAGTCAAAATGGCAAAAGAAATAAAAGAACTGACCTCAAGGGACGAAAACTATTCGCAGTGGTACAACGATTTGGTGATTAAAGCCGACTTGGCGGAAAACTCGGCAGTCAGGGGCTGTATGGTGGTCAAGCCCTACGGGTATGCAATCTGGGAGAAAATCCAGCGGCAACTGGACGATATGTTTAAGGAAACCGGGCACGTCAACGCGTATTTTCCGCTGTTTATCCCCAAATCCTTTTTCAGTAAGGAGGCAAATCACGTGGAAGGCTTTGCCAAAGAGTGCGCCGTCGTGACGCATTACCGCCTCAAAAACGACCCGCGCGGGAAAGGCGTCGTGGTGGATCCCGATGCCCGGCTGGAGGAAGAACTGATCGTCCGCCCGACCTCCGAAACCATTATCTGGAATACCTACCGGGGATGGATTCAGTCGCACCGCGATTTGCCTGTTCTGGTCAATCAATGGGCGAACGTGGTTCGTTGGGAGATGCGTACCCGCCTGTTTCTGCGAACCGCCGAATTCCTTTGGCAAGAAGGACATACGGCACATGCCACCCGCGAAGAAGCGATAGAGGAAACCGTGAAAATGTTGAACGTATATGCCTGTTTTGCCGAGCAATACATGGCGATCCCTGTGTTGAAAGGCGTAAAAACGGCCAGCGAACGCTTCGCCGGTGCTGAGGACACCTATTGCATCGAAGCGCTGATGCAGGACGGGAAAGCTCTGCAAGCGGGAACGTCGCACTTCCTGGGACAGAACTTTGCCAAAGCGTTCGACGTCCAGTTCCTGAACAGGGAAGGGCAGCGGGAATATGTCTGGGCGACCTCCTGGGGCGTTTCTACCCGTTTGATGGGCGCGTTGATCATGTCGCATTCCGACAACAACGGGCTGGTGCTTCCCCCGAAACTGGCGCCCTACCAGGTCGTTATCATTCCTGTTTATAAGGATGATGCGGGCTTGGCGGTACTCAACGAACGGGTGGCGGTCCTCAGCAACGAGTTGAAAGCGCTGGGCATCAGCGTAAAATACGACAACTCGCTCAACAAGAAACCGGGCTGGAAGTTTGCCGAATACGAATTGAAAGGTGTGCCGGTGCGGTTGGCGATGGGCGCCCGCGACCTGGAAAACGGAACCATCGAAGTAGCCCGCCGCGATACCCTGACCAAGGAAACGGTGCCGGTCGATGGCATTGCGCTGCACGTGAAAGCCTTGTTGGAGGATATTCAACGCAATATCTACCGGAAAGCGCTGGATTACCGCGCCGCAAAAACAATCACCGTCGACTCGTACGATGCGTTCAAAGAGAAAATCGAAACCGGCGGATTCCTTCTGGCTCACTGGGACGGCACTCCCGAAACCGAAGAACGAATCAAAGCGGAAACCAAAGCGACCATCCGCTGCATCCCCTTAGACGGCGACCTGACGCCGGGCGTGGACATGGTCACCGGAAAACCCTCCAAGCAACGGGTCGTCTTTGCCAGAGCCTATTGACCCTCCTGATGGACAGCTACAAGACCCTCGCAAGCCTTGCGAAAGGATATGTAAACGAACAGAGAAGCAAGTTTCTCTCCTTCGCGCTCCCCGTGCAAACGCCTGAACAGGCGAAAGAAGTGGTCGCCGGCTACCGGAAACAGTATTACGATGCCCGGCATGTGTGCTGGGCGTACGTGCTGGGCGCCGCCCGGACGCAGTTTCGCGTCAACGACGACGGCGAACCGTCCTCTACTGCCGGCAAACCGATTCTGGGCGTGATTCATTCCAACGGATTAACCGACGTTCTGATTCTTGTAGTCCGCTACTTCGGTGGCGTGAAGCTGGGGCCGAGCGGATTGATTGCCGCCTACCGCGCGGCGGCTCAGGATGCCGTAGGCAATGCCCAAGTCGTTGAGAAGACGGTGGATGAGGCGGTTACTTTCGCGTTTGAATATCCTTTTCTCGACCGGATCCTGAAGATTGTGAAAGAGGACGGGGCGCAGGTCCGGCAGCAGGCGTTCGGGATGCCTTGCCGGATGACGCTGTGCATCCGCCAAAGTGCGGCGGAACGGTTGAGGAACAGGCTGCAAAAGGTAGAATCCGTTTCGATGTTGTGATCAGAAAGGCATGTCTTCCGGACGGTTGGCGGTGCTGGTCCGGTAGAACTTCTCGGCGGGAACCAAATCCGCCTGGCTGTTGATGCGGGATTGATATTCTTCGATGATGCGGTCTTCATTCAGGTTCTGGAAACGCACATATTCGTGTTTGAAACTCAGCAATACGTCGCCGGTGGAACCGTTACGATGCTTGGCGATAATGATTTCCGCCTTTCCCCGCAGGTCGTTTCCGTGCGAATCTTCAAATATTTTATAGTATTCGGGTCGATGGATAAAGCAGACGATGTCGGCGTCCTGTTCGATGGCGCCCGACTCGCGCAGGTCGGACAGTTGCGGCCGCTTCGCATCGGGTCCGTCCTTGATGGAACGGGATTCGACGCTCCGGTTCAACTGCGACAGCGCGACAATCGGAATGTTCAACTCCTTTGCCAATCCTTTCAGCGAACGGGAGATGATGCTGACTTCCTGTTCCCGGCTGCCGAAGCTCATGCCGCTGGCGTTCATCAGTTGCAGGTAGTCGATGATGATGCATTTCACCTTGTGTTCCTTTACCAGCCGCCGGGCTTTGGTGCGTAGCTCGAACACCGACAGGCTGGGCGTATCGTCCACGAAGATCGGCGCGTCGTAGAGTTGTTTGACTTTCTGGTCTAATTGCTGCCATTCGTATTGTTGCAGGCGTCCGCTCTTGATTTTCTCGCCGGGGATTTCCGTCACGTTTACAATCAGGCGGTTGACCAACTGAACGTTCGACATTTCCAACGAAAACACGGCAACCGGGATGCTGAAGTTGACCGCCATATTCTTTGCCATCGACAGCACGAAGGCGGTCTTCCCCATCGCAGGCCGCGCCGCAATGATGATTAAATCGGAGTTCTGCCAGCCGGAAGTGATCTTGTCGAGATCGTTGAACCCGGATTGCAGGCCGCTCAGCCCGTCGGTCCGTTTGGCGGCTTCGGTCATCAGGTCGATCGCTTCCCGGATAATCGGGTTGATGGCAACCACGTCTTTCTTCACATTCCGTTGGGATATTTCAAACAGTTGGCCTTCGGCTTCCTGCATCAGGTCGTCCACATCGTTGGTTTCGTCGAAGGCTTTGCTTGCCACAACGGACGAGAACGAGATCAGTTCCCGTGCCAACGCTTTTTGGGCAACAATCCGCGCATGGTACTCCAAGTGGGCGCTGGACACTACTTTCTGGGACAACTGGGCGATGTAGGGAACGCCGCCGACGGTGTCTATATCGCCGGATTTGCGTAATTGTTCCACCACGGTAAGCATGTCGATCGGCCGTTGCTGAATCGCCAGGTTCTGGATAGCGGTAAATATCAGTTCGTGGGTTTTGTCGTAAAAGCTCTGCGGCGTCAGTATCTCGCCGATCATGGAATAGGCGTCTTTTTCGAGCATCAGCGCTCCCAGCACGGCTTCTTCCAACTCGCGCGCCTGCGGTTGAATCCGTCCGGTTTCTTCTGTGTTTGTTTTCTTACTGTTGCGGGTATTTCCCTTGGAATTAGCGTTGTTCTGTATTGCCATTGTTTTTTCTTTTTTAACGAAGACAAAAGTACTAAAATATGGTAGCGCAAAAGAAAAGGAGCGGTCGAAAGTATAAACATGTTTTCAACAAGGCGGGCGGCGGACACGCAGTGTCTTTTATATTTTAAAGAGGTGCGCCTCCTTTTTCCAAAGGTTCCACAATAATAAATCGGGTAACGCTTTTCCATTTGTACGCCCACTTGCCATGCACCGAAAGCGACGCGGTCCCCACGCGGTCGTTGTGCTTGTAGGTCACCTCGTAGTCGGTGGCGAAGACGAGTTCTTTGCCTTTGTAGTAGACTTCCGGAAGAACTACGACCGGCTTGCCTTCGTAGACTTGATCCGGAATGGTGGCGATGTCGACGTCTTTGATGTCGGTCTTTGTCTGGTGGAGATCGTGGCCTTTGACGTATGCTATCAGGGAGTTCAGTTCTTTGACAAATGGACCGTATCCCTTTTCGCCGTTGACCATTATACAGGCGACAATTAACCGGGTCATACCGTGATAAACCAGGTCGAGCTGCCGGCGAATCTCTTTCAGTTGTCCTTCCGGACGAGCCGCTGTCTCGGTGTTACGCTGGGTAAAGAGGGTCTGGAAGTCGTTGTGGGCGACGGCAAGGTCTTCGATCCAATTAGTCAGGCCGAGCGTGGTTACATCGTCGGCGAACGCGCCTTCCATATCATCGACAAAGATTTCAACGGCAGTTGATTCCGCATCGTACGACTTCCGGGCGATTTCTTCGCGGAACGACCGGATACGAAACTCGATTGTCTCCGCGGCGGCTACTGTCTTCGGGTCGGAATGGCGCAAAAGCCCCTTGATGATGGTGTGGAAACCGACGATTGCCTTGTCGCGGCGCTTGTCGGCGGCGGCAATCTGTTTGGTGATCAAACTTCCCTTAAAGGCGTCGACCATCTGCTTTTCTTTGGCAAAGAG
>JAIRSN010000167.1 GCA_031255425.1 Dysgonamonadaceae bacterium | reverse complement strand
TTAACTCCTTTTTCCCGGCACACTTCAATAATGGCATTTTCGGCATTTTTCCAATTTTCTTCCGAACCGATGTATTTGTCTTTATTTTCGGGATCTCTCAGGGAAATTTGAGCTTCATAATCCGTGAAATTCAAGGCACGGAAAATAATATGGATAATATCCATTACTTTGATAAATTCTTCTTTTACTTGATCCGGCGAGCAAAAAATATGTGCATCGTCTTGGGTAAATCCTCTCACACGAGTTAAACCGTGAAGTTCCCCGCTTTGTTCATAACGGTAAACTGTTCCAAATTCGGCCAATCGCAACGGGAGCTCTTTATAGGAACGGGGAAATGCTTTGTAAATCTCACAATGGTGCGGACAGTTCATCGGCTTCAACAAAAATTCCTCCCCTTCTTCCGGCGTATGAATGGGCTGGAAAGAATCTTTTCCGTATTTCGCATAGTGTCCGGACGTTACATAGAGCATTTTATTCCCGATGTGCGGCGTTATCACTTGTTGATAGCCATACTCTTTTTGAATTTGCTTGAGTGTTTCTTCCAATTTCAGACGCAGTTGCGTTCCCTTCGGTAACCAAAGCGGAAGACCTTGCCCTACATTCTGCGAGAAAGTAAACAATTCCATTTCTTTGCCCAATTTGCGGTGGTCGCGCTTCTTAGCTTCTTCTATTAAAACAAGATACTCGTCCAGCAATTTCTTTTTGGGGAAAGAAATACCATAGATCCGTGTTAATTGCCGGCGTTTTTCATCCCCTCTCCAGTAAGCTCCGGCAACCGACATCAGTTTAATCGCTTTGATATACGAGGTATCCGGCAAGTGAGGACCGCGGCAAAGATCGGTGAAATTGCCTTGTGTATAAGTGGTAATCGTACCGTCTTCCAGTTCGCCGATCAGTTCGGTTTTGTAGGTTTCGCCTCTTTTCCCGAATACTTCCAGTGCATTTTCTTTGGAAATGGATTCACGACAAATGGCGGATTTTTTCGCGGCAAGTTCTTGCATTTTCTTTTCAACTACCGATAAGTCCGCATCTTTGATCGTTACGCCCTCGCCCGGATCTACATCGTAGTAGAAACCGTTTTCGATTGCCGGGCCGATCCCGAATTTAATGCCGGGATAAACCTCCTGCAATGCCTCCGCCAATAAGTGGGCGGAAGAATGCCAAAATGCGTGTTTGCCTTCTGCATCTTCCCATTTATACAACTGAATCGTAGCGTCTTGATGAATCGGACGGGATAAATCCCACGTTTCTCCATTGATGCCGGCAGCCAAGACTTCTTGCGCTAAACGGGAACTAATACTTTCCGCTATTTGCATAGCAGTAATCCCTTTCGCATATTCACGAACGGAACCATCCGGAAATGTTATTTTTATCATAATTTTTTGCTAATTTGCTAATTGTGTTGCAAAATTAGATGAAAAACCCCAGCTTTCCAAGCACGTGCGAATGAAAAAAGGTTTTACACAGAAAAAGAGGTTTACTTTTTATCGTAAACCTCTCTGTATTTCGTAGCGAGACCGAGGATTGAACTCGGGACCTCATGATTATGAATCATGCGCTCTAACCGGCTGAGCTATCTCGCCTCCATTTTCGTGGCGCAAATGTACCACAAAAATTTTGATATTCCAAAATTCTTCCTTATTTAATACTTTAGAATCAAATGAACCATTGCATTGATTCCTGCCTGTGGAAAATAACGAAGATCGTTGTTGCGTTTGCGGTTATCCCCGGAGCCTTCGTACCAGGAATAATATACATAACCGTTATTTTCGTATTGTGCGTCGAAAAGATTATTGATCAACAGGTTTAACTGCAACGACTTTATGCCTTTCAACCGGAAGCGGTAACCCAACCGCAAGTTATTGACGAAGTAAGGATCTATTTTCCGTTCCTCGCTGCCCGAATTGTCGAGGTATTGCTTGCCGGCATAACTTGATTGCAATCCCGCCGAAAAGGAACGGTGATCCCACGAGAATAAACTGTTGGCAATGATTTCGGGGGAAAAGGAGATCGGAACCGTCCCAAGGTATTCGGCTTCCTGCCTTTCGCTTCCGTCTTCACCGATGCAGTTCACGTATTCCGAATAATCTTTGATTTTGTTCCGGCTGAGCGTCAGGTTGCCGTTCCATTTCAAGCCTTCCGCAATCCGGGCGCCAAGCTGTAACTCTACCCCGGCACGATAACTGTCCGGCACATTAGACGTTAACGGTTCGCCGATGTCGTTCACCCTTCCATTTAACACCAACTGATTGGTGTATTGCATATAGTATACGTTGACCCCGGCGGTAAATGTCCGGTTATTGAATGTATATCCCAGTTCGTAATCCGATAACTGTTCCGGCTTGGGGATTTCATTCGCATTGGAATCGGTGTAATTATTGCGGTTCGGTTCGCGGTGTGCCACCGAAAAAGAGCCATAGAGCGTGTTGTTGCCGTCGATCTGATAAAACACGCCCGCCTTGGGATTGAGGAATTGAAATGTTTCGTGAAACTTCAAGCGTTGCATTTCTTTGTTTGCACTGTCCCATTCGTCGTTTCTTCCCGCAATCTGATAGTCTATCGCTCTGTATTGCAGGTCGCCGTACAGACTGACAGGACGGCTTAACTGATAATTCGCTTTCAGGTACACATTGGCATCCGCCTTTTTCCCCGTACCCCGGTAATACTCCTGGTGGGGCCGAAGATCCGTGTCGTCCGCGTAGTTTTTTATCCAGATAACTTTCCCGAAGTGATTGCCGTCGTATTGATTGGCTCCCCCGCCAAGCGAAACCGTCCATTTGTTTTCGGTGTAATCCAGCGAGAAGATTCCACCGTAGAAGTCATTATCCAGGTATTTCTGCCGCACCAAGTCGCTGCGTTCGGAAGGATTACCGTCCGGGTGAAGACCATATTCCATCAACCGCGCCCTTTTCTTGTATTCTTCATAATACCCAAAGCCCTGCGTGTAATGCAACGCCAGATTCAGGTTCAGGCCGGGGTTCAGTCTGCGCAGGAGGCTCAGTTGATAATGGGTCTGCCGGTAGTTATCGGTTTGATTCTCGTAATACAAAGGCGCTCCGTTTGCATCGCTGCCCATATTCCCGGAAGGGTTGTAGGTTCGGTTGACCGGGAGGCTGTCGGAAGGGACGCCGTCCCAGGCGTGGTAAGTCTTTTCCTTTCCGCCGAACGTGATCAGTTTCAACAGGGTATTGTCGTTGAAATAAGCGCCTTGTGCGAAATACGATTGCAAGTCTACCTGGGCGCGGTCAATAAACCCGTCGGAGGAGATGGACGACAGTCGCGCGTTGAACGCCCAATGCTTGTTGAGCAAGCCCGTTCCCAACTTGAACGTGGCTTTGGCGGTATTGAAAGAACCGTAACTGCCATTCAATTCGCCGCAGGATTCCAGCGGGACGTTTTCGGTTTTCATATTGATGGACGCCCCGAAAGCGCCCGCACCGTTGGTCGACGTCCCCACGCCCCTTTGTATCTGCAAGTCTTGCAAGGAAGAGGCAAAGTCGGGCATATTGACCCAGAACACGCCGTGCGATTCCGGATCGTTCAGCGGGATACCGTTGGAGGTAATGTTAATCCGGTTGGCGTCCGTTCCGCGAATCCGGAATCCGGTGTATCCGATACCCGTTCCGGCTTCGGAAGTCGCGATTACAGAAGGAGTCAGGGTGAGAAGAAACGGGATGTCTTTCCCGGAATTGAATGTTTCGATTTCTTCCCGGTCCATATTCGAGTAAGCCACGGGCGTTTTTGTGTTCGCCCGGACAGAGATCACTTCCACTTCCCGGAGGTTCAATGCGTTTAAGCTGTCCGTTTCGATATTCTCCGCAAGAAGTGTACTGCACGGCAAGGTAGCTGCCGTCATAAATAAAAAAACCTTTTTCATTGTCATTTTAATACTTAATTTAGTTCAACAAAAAAGGGGATAAATGAGATAAACGTTTCTCTGAAAGAAATTTTGCCGGGTGGCAATCTTTGTCCCTACGCAAGTATTAACCTGTTCAGGTTCAAAGGGTGTAATCTCAGCCGTATAGGCACCCCTAAAGATATTGGGTGCAAATTTATGTAAAAGAGCCGGAATTTCCAAACGCCTGAAATGAAAAAGAAAAGCGGTTGCTCCGGCAAAACTATTTTTGTTTTTATTTTTTACTTTCAAAGATTCTCATTATTTTTGCGCTGTTTTGAAATAAAAAATAACATTTTTTTATCAAGAAACAGAGAATAATTTAGTTTTACATATTTAAGAAAGCGTTAGCTTTTATTCTTGTTCTTGAAATCTAGACAATTTCAATTTCCACAAGAATAAGTAAGTAAACGCTCGCGCAGGAAGCGTGGGCATAACTTATTTGTTTGGATAGGTAGTTGAGAACCTCTAGTACGGATAAAGTTACAAGTCCCACGCTTCGAACATTTAAATCGCTTCTCTCCGGGACTCAGGAAGCCCACAATACATCAATGAAACGTATATTAAGGATATAATTCTTTCCGGC